>DASYES010000428.1:0-4425 GCA_036498885.1 Pseudonocardia sp. | reverse complement strand
GCCCGGTCGGCCAGCTGCTGTGCAGTCGCCGGGCCCTGCGCCGCGGCCTCGAACAGGCCGGTGCGGTACCCGAGGTCGATCATGTAGGTGAGCAGCCCGTTGGTGTATACGCCGAAGAGGTGCTGAGCAAACTCGGTCTGTCGTTCACGATCCAGGTCGAGGCTCTTGGTCATACTTTGTTTTCTACACTCCGAAAATCGCGACCATTGGGTTACCTACACCACATCAGTGATCCTGATCGGGCCCTTTCAGCACGGCCGGGACCACTCCTCGCCACCACGAGGAATGCACCATTGTGCGCGATTCTCGCAGTACTCGCCGCTTACGCGGGCGCCAGCACAACAGGCCCGCCCGGATGACGAAGAACGCTCCGCAGGCCGTCCATCTCGGGGGCGGCGCCGGTGCAGCGCTGCGACCAGAAGCGGTATGGCGGCCACATCGATGTTCCCGGCTGTCGCCAGGGCGATCGCAGCGAGAGTGCCAGTCCGACAGTGAAGAGCTGCAGCCGTCGTCCGGGCCTGCCGGACTCATCGCGAAAATCAGTGAACAAGTCGACTGCATCGATAAGTGGTGGACGAACAGCCGGATGATCGTGCCGATTACGAGGAAGTCGAGAACGGTCGCGAATCCGACGGCCCACGAGATTGCGATCAGGCCGCGGATCACGTACAGCCGGAGCCGGGCGGACACACCACTCCGCCCGCCAGCCGACGCGGCCGAAGGGGTGCGGGAATACGAATTCCCCATGACGCCTCCCAGGGGGGCGAGAATGTGCCGCGTACCGGCGTCGACTGCGCTCACGAAGCCGGCCCGGCATCTCTCCACACGGGCTTTGCCGATCACCGTTGCTGCGAGTCCGGCGGTTTCGGCGACCGTGATACGCCGACGGCGTACGTCACCGTGACGGATCAGCCGATCCCTGCCTGTAGCAGGGCACGCCGGACCAGCTCGGCGCTGATCGCCCGCCGGAACGGCGCGGAACCGTGCAGGTCGGCGCTGGGCTCGATCGCCTCGGCCGCCGCCTGCGACGCCTCGCGCGCGGTGCGACCACGGGCGATCACCCGTTCGGCCGCTGCGGCACGCACGGGCACTCCGGCGACGCCACCGAGCGCGACGTGCACAACACCGCCGACCTCCGCCACCACGGCCGTGACCAGGGCGAAGTCGCCGTGGCGGCGAGCGAATTCGGCGAATCCCCAGCGCGTCGGCAGCGGGAACCGGACGGCGGTGACCATCTCGTCATCCGCGAGCGAGGTGGTCAGGGCGTCGACGAAGAGTTTCGACGCCGCGACCGTGCGGACCCCGCGCGGCCCGGCGACGTGCACGATCGCCCCGGTCGCCAGCGCGACGACGGGTAGCTCGGCGGTCGGGTCGGCATGCGCGATGCTGCCGCCCGTGGTTCCGCGGGAGCGGATCGCGGCGTGCCCGATCCAGCGGGCCGCTTCCGCCAGCAACGGGTGGTCGGTCTGCCCGACGAGCATGCTGTGCCGGACGAGCGCCCCCACCTCGACCGAGCCGGACGGGTCGGCGCCGGGCCGGATCATCGCCAGATCCGGGATCCGGTTGACGTCGACGAGCACGGCGGGCCGTGCCTTCCGCAGCGCGAGCACCGAGGCGAGGCTCTGCCCGCCCGCAAGGATCTTGCCCTCCCCGTTCGCCTGGCCGAGGGCCTGCACAGCCTCCTCGACACTGCCGACCCGGACGTGGTCGGACGCGGCACCCCGCATCCGGGCGCCTACCTTCCGCGGAACTTGGGACGGCGCTTCTCCTGCCGCGCCCGGCGACCCTCGGCGCGGTCTTCGCTCTCCCAGCAGGCTGCGAACGCGGCCTCGAGCTCCGTCGCATCGCTCGCCGGCTCGATGATGTCGTTGAGCACGCGCTTGGAGTACGCGAGCGTGAGCGGGGCGAGCTCGGCGATCTCCGTCGCCCAAGCGATCGCATCGGCACCGGACCCGGCACGGTCGGCCAGCCCGCAAACCAGCGCAGCGCCGGAGTCGAGCTGCGCGCACCCGAGCAGGAGTGCCCGCGCCGTGCCGTTGCCGGCCAGCACCGACAGCCGCCGGATGGTCCACGGGTCCACCGCGAGGCCGATCTTCGCGGTCGGAACGCCGAAGAGCGCCGCCGGTGCGACGACCCGCAGGTCCGCGGCGATCGCGAGCTGCGTGCCCGCGCCGATCGCCGGTCCGTTCACGGCGGCGACCACCGGGACCGGCGCGTCGACCACCGCGTGCAGCATCGCGTAGTGCGCGTCGCGGAAGTCGGCGGTGTAGACGTCGTCGAGGTCGGCCCCCGAGCAGAAGCTCGTGCCGCTGCCGGTGAGCACGAGCGCCCTCGCCCCGTCGGCGACGGCGCCGCGGACGGAGTCGCGGAGCAGGTCGCACAGCTCGGCGGTCAGCGCGTTGCGTTTCTGCGGGCGGTCGAGGGTCAGCACCGCGACCCGCCCATGGTCTGTCCGGACGATCAATGAAGCGCCTTCCGCACGGCGTCGGGGTGATCGGAGGGTCAAGGGCGTCGCCCACCCGCCCGGTACCCCGCCCACCCTGCCCCACTCCTCGCCCACCCGCGTGAGGCGGGCCCCGTTTCGTCCGCGGCGTTATGGTGACGGCCACCGTCCAGAAGGTGTCCCCCGCCACCCCGTCCACAGTGGAGCCGCAGTATGCCGACATCGAGCCCCCCGGTCGGCAGACCGCGCGATCCCGCGCTCGACCGACGGATCGCGCTCGCCGCGGTGGAGCTGTTCGGCCGTGCCGGCTGGGCGGGCTTCAGCGTGGAGGCCGTGGCCCGGCAGGCCGGCGCCGGGAAAGCGTCGATCTACCTGCGGTGGCCCACGAAGGAACGCCTGCTCTCCGACGCCCTCGAGACCCAGGTCGTCGACCTCACCGACGCCGACACCGGCGCCCTGCGCGGGGACCTCGTCCACCTGGCCCGCCAGCTGCTGGACCTCTACCTGGGCGAATGCCGTCAGGCCGTGCTGCGGATGAGCGTGGAGGCCTCGGAGATCCCCGGCGTGGCGGACCGCTGGGCGACGCTGCAGGAGTCGCAGGTGCTCGCCGCACGCGCCATGGTCCGCCGAGCCATCCGGCGCGGGGAGGTGGGCGACGACACCTCCGTCACCCTGCTGCTCGACGCACTGTGCGGTGGGGTCGTGATGCACGTGGTCGCCACACCGCCGCACCTGCGCCACCGTCTCCTCGCCGACGCCCCGCGGTACGCCGAGAGCCTCGTGGACTTCCTCCTGCGCAGCGTCGACGCCGGATCCTGACACCCGCGTTGCCGTCGGTCCGGCAGCGCGGCTATGGTCACCGCCAATTCAGACGAGATACGTCTAGAAAGGGTCCCGCCCGACTGGAGCCGCCCACCCATGACCATGCTCGAGCTCGACCTCCGCACACCCGTACTGGTCGGGGTCGGACAGGCGTCCGAGCGTCTCGACGACCCCGGCTACCAGCGGCGTTCCGCCGTGGGACTGGCCGCCGCGGCAGCGGCCGGAGCCCTGGCCGACACGGCGTCGGATCCTGTGGCGCTGGCGGCCGCGGTCGACACGGTTGCCGGGGTACGGCAGATCGAGAACTCGTTCCCCGGTGCCCGCGCCCCCCTGGGCAGGTCCGACAACTACCCGCGATCGGTCGCCTCCCGGCTCGGCGCCTCGCCTGCCCGCGCGATCCTCGAGGTCGCGGGCGGTCAGGCTCCCCAGCACCTGGTCACCGAGCTGGCGGCCACGATCGCCGCCGGCCGGTCGGAGGTGGCACTGCTGTTCGGTTCGGAGGCGATCTCGACCGCCCGCCACCTGCACACCGCCGACGACCGGCCGGACTTCACCGAGCACGCCGACGGGGATCTCGAGGACCGCGGATTCGGCCTCCGGGACATCGTGTCCCGATACCAGACCGATCACGGGCTGGTGGGCATGCCGAGTCGATTCGCGCTGGTCGAGACCGCCCGCCGAGCGCGGCTCGGACAGGCCGGTGAGGAGTACGCGCTCGGGATGGGGCGGCTCTTCGCCCCGTTCACCACGGTCGCCGCCGCGAACCCGCACGCAGCCGCCCCCACCGTGCGCACCGCCGAGGAGCTCGCCACGCCCTCCGCAGCCAACCGGCCGATCGCCGACCCGTACACCCGCTACCTCGTGGCGCGTGACCAGGTGAACCAGGCCGCGGCGGTGCTGCTCATGTCGGTCGCCTCGGCGCGGCGGTTCGGCGTCCCCCGGGAGCGGTGGGTGTTCCTACACGGCCATGCCGACCTGCGCGAACGTGATCTGCTCGAACGCGCCGACCTGAGCGCGTCACCGGCGTCGGTGCTCGCGGCACGGCACGCGCTCGACGTCGCCGGGATCGGCCCCGACCAGATCACGACGTTCGACCTCTACAGCTGTTTCCCGGTCGCGGTGTCGAACATCTGCGACGGCCTGGGCATCGACCCCGCCGA
>DASYES010000427.1:0-4049 GCA_036498885.1 Pseudonocardia sp. | reverse complement strand
CGGTGTTCGAGCACCGCGGGGTCGAGCGGCACGAGATCGGCCCGCAGGTGGTTGCGCATGATGGCGAGGGGCTCGCCGCGTGTTCGGCGCAAGCGCTCCAGCGTGAGCACCGCGGTGCCCTCCGCCACCTCCAGCGTCGCTGCGACCACACCCGAGGCGGCGCCCACGCTGTGGGAGAGCAGGGTGGTGGTCGGTTGCTGACCGGAGCCGGACAGGTCGTCGTAGAGGCTGGTGAGGCCCACGGGACGACGCACTCGCGCCCGGGCGACGTGCGTGCCCACGCCGCGCCTGCGCACCAGCAGGCCCTTGTCCACCAGGTACTGGATCGCCTGGCGCATGGTGGGCCGGGAGAGGCCGAGCTCCTCGGCGAGGGCGATCTCGTTGTCCAGCCGCGAGCCCGGCGGGAGCTCGCCCGATTCGATGGCCTGCTCGAGCTGGCGGGCGACCTGGAAGTAGAGGGGCACCGGGCTGGCACGGTCGACGACGACCTGCGGGCGGTCGGGCATCATCGGCTCCTCGTCAGCCACATCGCGTCGCCGGCTCTCGGGTCATGCGTCGAACCTGAGGGTTGCGATCTCCCAGGGACGCAGCGGCAGCCGCACGGTTCCCTCGGTCACGGACAGCTCGCGGCCGGGTGTGCCCCGCAGATCGACGGTGCGGGCTGTGCCGAACCGGCCGCGCACCACTGCCGTGACCGGTTCCGGGTTCTGCGCCACCAGGCGTGCCTCGAGCACACCGCTCCGGCGCCGCACGCTCGCCAGGACCGCACCGTCGACGGTGAGACCGTGGTGGCTGTCCAGGGGGCCACCGGGCAGGCTCTGGCCCGCGGCGGCGTGCAGCGGATGCCGATACCGGTCGGCCGTGACGACGAGATCGGCCTCGACCCAGCTCCCGGCGTGCGGTAGCACCGCGAGCGCGACGGTGGTGGTGCCGATCATCTGCGCCTGCGGTGTGGGGATCTGCGGTCCCGCCGGCTCCTCGCGGTACGGGTGCACGTTGCGGCTGATCTGTCCCGTGCAGCGCAGCACGGTGAGCGCGAGCTCGCCTCCGGAACCGTCACCGACCAGCTCGTACTCGCAGGCCTGGGTGAGCAGCAGTGCCGCCCCGCCCGCGTCGACGAAGCCGTGGGCCGGGAAGGTCGGGAGCGGGTACTCGCCGCTGGGCGCCCCGGCGGCAGAGTGGGCGTCGAGGTGCTCGCCGCCCTCGGCCGTGCGGCCCCGCTCCACCACCGCGAACTGTCCCTCGGCGTGCGAGACGGCGGCCGGCCGCGCCACCGGGACGTGCAGCCGGACGCGGTGGTCGGCGCTGCGGTTGTCGATCGCGAGCTCCAGCCGGACGAACGGCTCGTCGGCCCGCAGCTCCACCCGCATCGAGACCGACGCCGGTTCACTCGCCGTGCTGCGCCGGTCGTGCGCCCAGTCCATCGTGGCGGGCCACGAGTAGGTGCGCACCACGGTGAACGCGGCCCGTAACGGACCGGACTCCGCCGTGGTGACCGTGGTGGTGTCCGCTGCCTCGCGCAGTGTGTCCGTGGCGGGCGGTGCGTAGTTGTACGTGTCGCCGCGGTCGCCGCCGTCGACGATCCGGCCCACTCCGTCGAGCACCGTGCCGTCGGCCGCGACGATCCGTAGCGTGCCGTCGTCGCGGACGGTCACGCTCACCAGACCGTTGTCCATGCAGCGGTCCGACACGTGCACGGGCCGCGGCACCGCGGCGTCCTCGGCGGGCACCGGTCGCACCGAGCTCCACCCCAGCGCCGGTGCCGTCACCAGCCCGGTGACCACCCGTCGCTCCTGCGCCTGCAGTCGCACGGTCCAGGTGCCCGACACGGCCGCTGCCGCCACGGCGGCGCGCAGGGCGTCGATGTCGAAGGGCTCCTCACCGCCGTGGCGAGCCAGCTCGAACTGCAGCAGCCGCTGGTCGGCGTGCGCCGCCCAGGAGACGATCTCGAGGCCGAACAGCTCGCGGCCGTGGATACGCGGGAAGAAGGTCGGCAGGTCCGCGGCGTCGATCCGCTCCTCGTGCAGCAGCGCCGCGGTGCGGCTCTCCACCTGCGCCGGGAGCACCGTGCCGTCGGCCTGCTCCAGCGCGACCGCGGGCCAGGAGGCGGGAACCTCCAGGTCCAGCGTCACGAGGTCGGTGCGGTCGGCCGCCGACGGGTTGGCGATGACGATCGCGTCACGGGGGACGTCGCGGGCGATCGCGCTGATCACCCGGTCGCGCACGGCCTGGCCCAGGTGCTCGGCCTCGGTGATGCGGGCGAACACCTGCACCGCGGTCTCGTCGACGCCGCATCCCGTGACGGAGTCGTGGCCGGATGCGTCGACGAGCCGCCACCACGCCATGTCCAGGAACCGCTGCGGCCACACCGGCGACCACAGGGCGGCGAACGGCTCGGCGTAGCGCTCCACCGTCCGCTCGGCGCGGGCCATGGCCTGCTTGAGGTGCGGACGCACCGAGAGCACGCCGGGCAGGATGTTGGCCCCCGCGTGGCTGCGCAGTTCACCGCGCACCACGGTGATGTCGCTCGCGCCGGCGTCGCGACCGGTGATGTAGTCGCCCAGCGTGGTGATCTCCATGCGCACCGGGGAGCCGGCGTCCTCCAGCCCCGTGACGAGCTCGACGAGCGAGCGCACGGGAGCCGAGTGGTCGGTGCCGTACATGCCGAGCACCGGTTCCGTGCCGAACACCGGGCGCAGCTCGGCCTCCAGGGCCACGACCCGCTGCGCGAATCGGGTGGGGTCGGCGAAGAGCGACGCCGCGTTGCCGTAGCCGCTCACCAGGTACTCCACGCGCACGGCGCTGCCGTCGGGGGCGACCCAACGGAAGGCGTGCCCGTCGACCGCTGCCGGCACCCCACGCCAGAGGCAGGCGTGCTCGAAGCCCGCGGCGGCCAGGATCTGCGGCATCTGCGCGCAGTGGCCGAACTCGTCGGGCAGGTATCCCACCGGCATCGCGCCGCCGAGCTCGTCGGCCCGCGCGCGACCCAGCTCCAGGTTGCGGATGATGTTCTCGCCGGAGACCAGGAACTCGTCGAGCAGGATCTGCCAGGGGCCGACCGCGAGCTGGCCGCGCCGGACCAGGTGGGCGATCCGGTCGCGGTTCTCACCGCGGACCTCGAGGTAGTCGTCGACCGCGGCCATCTGCCCGTCGAGGGTGAAGCGGAAGCGGGGATCGGCCTCCGCCCAGGCGAGTACGTCGTCGAGCAGATCGACGAGTCGCAGCCGGAAGCGCTGGAACGGCTCGTACCACTCCCGATCCCAGTGCGTATGCGGAACCAGGCGGACCGTTCCCACGCCGGTCGTCTGCACCGCTGCGCTGGTGGTCGCCGCCCCCGTGGCGAGCGTCCCGGTCGTCGTTCCGGTCATGCGCTGACTGCCTCGCTTCGATCGGGTTGCTCAGGCCGTGTATTGGTCCTGACAACCTAACGATCTTTGGCGAGTATGTCGATGCTGGCCGGTTTGTCCTCGGCGTCCGCCGACCGGCTAGCCCGACGGCCCGAAGCGCTCCACCCGGATGCGCTCCACCGGCACCCCGGCCTCGATGATCACGTCGGTGGCTGCGTCGGCGAAGGCGGGGGAGCCGCAGACGTACACGTCCTCGTCGCCGCGCACCAGCGGTGCGATGTCGGCGACGGCGATGCGTCCGGTGGCGCGTCCCGCGCCCGGCGGGGCCTGCCGCGTGTAGAGCACCACGGATTCGGGACCGGGCAGCTCGTCTGCGTAGTACAGGTCGTCGGGGGAGCGTGCCGACACCACGAGGCGCAGGAGGTGGTCGCGGCCGGTCGCCCGCGCATGGCGCAGCATGGCCATCAGCGGGACCACGCCGGAGCCGCCGCCGACGAGGAGTGCCGGCCGTTCGCCCTCCCAGACGAAGAAGAGGCCGATCGGCCCGCGGACCTCCAGCTCGTCGCCGGGACGCACGACGTCGTGCAGGAACTCCGAGACCTCGCCGCCCTCCAGCTTCTCGACGGTGAGCTCGATCTCGCCCGTGCCGTCGGGAGCGGACGCCACCGAATACGAGCGTGCGGCGGTGTAGCCGTCGGGCGC
>DASYES010000426.1:0-3879 GCA_036498885.1 Pseudonocardia sp. | reverse complement strand
GTCCCCGGCCCGGACGGAGGGCCGGTGGTGGCGTTGACGCCCGTCTGGTCCGGAGATCCGGCGGACGGCGAGCGGTTCCTGGCCAAGGTGGCGGCCCTGGGCACGCCGCTCGTCGCGCAGGTGCGGCCGATGCTGTTCCCGGAGACGTTCGTGCCGGCCGACGCCCGCGCCGCCGTGCCGGCACGGTCCGCCATGCGCACCCGATCGTTGGCGGAGCTGGGCCCCGACTCCGTCGCCTCGCTGGTCGCAGCCGGTGACGACCGGACCTCGGAGCTGTCGGTCGTGTCGTGGCAGTACCTGCGGGGGGCCGCCACGCGCGTGTCCCCGGCCGCCACCGCGTTCGGGACGCGCCGCGACCATTTCATGCTGCAGATCATCCCGGTCTGGGCCACGGCCGACGAGCCCGAGCGGCACGTGGCCTGGGCCGAGGATCTGAGCCGCGCGTTGGCCCCACAGGCCCTTCCGGGCGGCTACCCCAACCTGCTGGCGCCGGACATGCGCGAGCAGACCGAGCATTCGTACGGCGCGAACCTGCCGAGGCTGCAGCAGGTGAAGCAGCAGTACGACCCGGACTCGGTGTTCACGGCGACGCCGATCCCCGCCTGAGACCCGCAACGGTCGTGCTCAGCCCTTCGCCGCGACCTTCGCCTGCCAGGTGTAGATCTGCGTGCCGGCGGCCTCCTCGCCGTTGTCCGGCGCCGCCCACATCGTGATCACGTCCCCGTCCGCGGCGAGCTTCAGCGGGTTTCGCGTCATGACGTGGCCGGCGTCCGACCACTGCTGGAACGGGAACTCGTTGACGACGGCGTGCGTGTGCAGGTCGAGAAGCGCGATGCCGCCCAGCTCGTAGGTGGCCTTCGCGCCCCCGGCGCTCGGTGTCTGCGTGAGGTTCGTGATGCCTCCACAGGCCATCTTCCCCTTCGGCACGTACTGGCAGTCCTGGAAGTCCACCAGGTTCTCGGGGTTCTTCCACGTGGTGACGGGCTTGCCGCTCGGCGTCCACTCGTAGAACTTCCGCGAGCCCCAGTTGTTGCCCACCAGGTGCCCGGTGGAAGCGTCGTAGACGATCCCGCCGATGTGGTCGTCGACCGTGAACTCCGCGGTGACCTCGAGGGTCCGGACGTCCACACGGTCGATCTCGGCGGTGCTGCCCGGCCGGTACTGCGCCACGGGAACCCAGAGGTCGTCGCCGTGCAGGTCGATTCCGCCCGGGTGGTAGACGTCGCCGTGGCCGAGGATGACGTCCTTGACGAGCTTCCCGCTGCGGTCGATGACGAACAGGTGGCCGATCCCCTTGCCGGGCGTGCGGTCGAACCCGTCGACGGGCGCGGGATACGTCTTGGTCGGTTCGATGATCTGCGTGGATGACAGGTAGAACCGGTCGGGCGTGACGACAAGTCCTTCAGGGTGGTACGTCGGGAAGCCGAGCTTCACGGTCGACAGAAGCTGCCACTCCGTCGAGCGGTCAACAGCCGCGAGATCCGAGGCCAGGTCACGGTCGGAGGCGGCGGGGGGACTCGCGGCCGGCTCCGCGACGGCACTCCCGGTGGCCGGGAACAGAGCCGCGAGTGCCAGTGCCACGGCAGCGGCTCCTACGGCGAACATGCGTGAACGACGACCCATGACGGTGCACTTCTCCTGCGTGAGGCGGCCAGTGGGAACCGGCCACCGCAGCGTCGCCGTGGCGGGACCGCGCGAGAACGCTAGAGATCGTCACTGGCGCTGAGTGCGCACCGACGTGAACGGGGTCGAACATCTACCCGACATCGAGAGACGCATGGTGCACGCAGGCCACTCGGGTCGATTCCGGTAGTCGCGGGAACTACCGGACCGGCTCAGCCGCAGCAACCCCCGCCGCAGCAGCCGCCTCCACCGCCACCGACCCGGGCCGGCTCGGCGGAGCGTGCGCTCAATCCCCCGACAGCCACCGTGGTGAGCAGCTTGACGGTGTCCTCGTGCCCGCCGGGGCACGGAGCCGGGTCGCTCGCGGCGGTCATCGAGCGGCTGACCTCGAATGTGGAACCGCACTCACGGCAGCGGAAGTCATAACGGGGCACGGAAGGAGCGTACGTCCTCAGCAGGTGCGCAGGAGAAGCAGTGAGCGAGGCGGGAGGGTGATCGTGGTGCCGCCGGGCAGGGGGCGCGTGCTCACCGGGTCGCCGTCCGGCCGGGTGCTGTCCAGCACCGGTGTGAACGGGCCGCCCCGGGGCAGCGTCGCGGCCAGCGCGGGATCGCCGGCGTGCAGGAACAGCAGCCACTCCGCCCGCAGCAGGCCGAGGCTGTGCAGGTTGCCGTCGTGCCAGTCGTGCCCGCCCATCCGGCGCCCCGACGGGTGCCACCAGAGCACCTCGCCGTCGCGGTAGAAGCGGTCGCGGTGCAGGGCGGGGGAGCTGCGCCGGATCTCGGCGACGCGAGCGGTGAACGTGGTGAGTGCGGCGGCCTCGTCATCCGTCCAGTCCACCCAGGACGTCTCGTCGTCGAGGCAGTAGGCGTTGTTGTTGCCGCCCTGGGTGCGCCAGAGCTCGTCGCCCCCGAGCAGCATCGGGGTGCCGGTCGACAGCAGCAGCGTGGCGAGCATCGCGCGGGCCGTCGCCAGCCGCCGCGCGACGAGCACCGCTGAGGTCGTCTCGCCTTCGACGCCGAAGTTCTGCGAGCGGTTGTCGTCGGTGCCGTCGCGGTTGTGCTCGCCGTTGGCCTCGTTGTGCTTGTGCTCGTAGGAGACCAGGTCGCGCAGGGTGAACCCGTCGTGCGCGGTCACGAAGTTCACCGACGCCCACGGACGACGACCCGAGAGCCGGTACAGGTCCGAGCTGCCGGTCAGCCGCGACGCCACCTCGCCGATACCGCCATGGCCACGCCAGAAGTCGCGTACGGCGTCGCGGTAGCGGCCGTTCCACTCCGACCAGGCCACGCCGAACCCGCCGACCCGGTAGCCCTCGCCCGTGGCGTCCCATGGCTCGGCGATGAGCTTGACGCGGGACAGCACCGGATCGACCGAGATCGCTGTGAGCAGCGGGGCGTTCAGGTCGAACGCCCCTGACCGGGGCCTTCCGAGCACGCTCGCGAGGTCGATGCGGAAGCCGTCGACGCCGAAGGCGGTGACCCAGTGCCGCATGGCGTCGCACACGAGGCGGATCACGGTGGGCGAGCCGGCGTCGAGCGTGTTGCCGGTGCCCGTGATGTCGGCGTCGTGGCCGTTGCCGCCCAGCGAGTAGTACGCGGGTGCGTCGAGGCCGCGGTAGGACAGCGTGGTGCCGCCCACCCCGCCCTCCGCGGTGTGGTTGGGGACGAAGTCGAGGATCACCTCGATACCCGCCGCGTGCAGTGCGGCGACCATGGCGCGGAACTCCTCGATCTCCGCGCCGGGGACGCTCGCGTACCCGGCGTGCGGGGCGAGGAAGCCGAGCGTCGCGTAGCCCCAGTAGTTCGTCCGGCCGCTCTGCAGGAGCGGCGGCTCCTCGGCGATCGACGCCACGGGCAGCAGTTCCACGGCCGTGACGCCGAGCGCCCGCAGGTGCTCGACCACGGCAGGGTGGGCGAGCCCGAGGTAGGTGCCGCGGTGCTCCGGTGGCACCTCGGGGTGCAGCTTCGTGTAGCCGCGGACGTGCAGCTCCGTGATCACGGTCTCCGACCACGGCACGTCCGGCCGCGGGCCCGCCGCGAGGGCGTCGGGTTCGGTGACGACCGAGAGGGGCACGTGCCCGAGCGAGTCGACGGTGTTGAGCAGGCCCGTCATGGGGTCGTCGACCCAGCCGCGTGCCGCGTGCAGGTCGGTGACCCGGCCGGTGATCCGCCGGGCGTAGGGGTCGACGAGGATCTTGGCCGGGTTGGCGCGTATGCCGTCCCACGGTCGATACGGACCGTGCACGCGGTAGCCGT
>DASYES010000425.1:0-9593 GCA_036498885.1 Pseudonocardia sp. | reverse complement strand
CCCCGAACACGGCGACGATGCCCTCGTCGAGCCGCTCGCTCACCACGTCGTAGGCGGCCGAGTCGTTCCCGGCCACGAGCGCCACAACGCCGGGAAAGATCCAGAGCGTCACGGTGACGGCGAAGGCGATCACCGTGTTCTTCTCGGCACGCGAGAGCGGTCCCAGCTGCGAGCGTTGCTCGGCCACGTAATCCGCGACGCCGTCGATGCGGCGGATCTCCGGTTTGTTGAGCAACAGCAGCACGACGCCCAGCACCACGAACATCAGCAGGCAGACCGGGAACGCCATGGCCACCCACTGCGCGAAGCTGATCCGCTCCCCGGTGGCCTCCTCGATCAGTCCGCGACCGATCAGGTTGGGTGGGCTGCCCACCGGCGTCAGCAGCCCGCCCACACTCGCGCCGTACGCCAGCATCAGCATCAGTGCTGCGCCGACGCGCAGCCGCAGCGGGTCGAAGTCCTCGGCCACGAGCCCGCGGTCCTGCAGCAGCTTCGCGATCACGCTCAGGATGCCCAGCGCCGTGGGCAGCAGCATCGCGACCGTGGCGGTGTTCGACACGAACGCCGAGAGCAGGCACGTGACCGCCGCGAACGCGATGATCACACCGACACTGGAACGCCCGACTCGCGGCAACGACAGAATCCGGAAGGCGAATCGCCGCGCGACGCCGTGCTTGAGCATCGCCTGAGCGAGGATGAACGCCCCGATGAACGTGAAGACCGTGCTCGACCCGAAGTTCGCCAGCACGTCGTCGGCGGGCGCCACCTGCAGCATCACGATCAGCGCGACGCCGACCAGGCCCGCGACGGGGATCGGCACGGCCTCGCTCACCCAGAGCACGATCACGCCGAGCAGGATCCCGGCCAGCACCTGTTGCTGCGGCTGGAGATTCAACGGGAGCGCCAGGAACGCGATGGTCACGATGGGCGCGAGGAACAGCCCGACCGTGCGGCGGCCCTTCTCGAACCGTTCCTCGGCCGGGGAGAGCCGTTGCTCCCCGAGGCTGCGATAGGTGGCGTGCCCGAGCAGGGCCTTGTCGACGTCGGTGCGGGTGCGCCAGCTCTCGGCGGTCATGGTCCCCTCCACGGTGACGGGATCAACGTCGCCGAGGGTGACACCGATCACTCGATCGTGCCACGTCTGGGTTCCTGCCGACCGCTGGCACAGGCGATTTCGACGTGCCTGCAACGGTTCCACCGTCGCGCTGCGCTGCCGCTAGCCCGGTGCGCCGCGGGCGAGTGCGCCCCCCCGCAGTCCGGACCGTGCCGGAAGTTGGCCTCCTGTCCGATGCGCTCCATAGTGGGGCGGTGAAGACGATGTTGCGGGGTCTGCGCCGCAGGCCCGGCGAAGACCGGACACGAGTGGCGACCCGTTTGGTCGAGGAGTCGAGCCCGTGACGGTGGGGGTGACCGAGAATCCAGCGATCGTCATCGCTGTCGTTGCGCTCGCGCTGATCTTCCTCCGGCAGTTCACCGCCCGTCGCGTGCGTGCCACGGCCTACCTGTGGGCGGCGTTCCTGCTGGTGATCGGCCTGGTTCCGCCCGGGCCGGTGCTGCACCCGACGGTGGCGACCGTTGCTCTGCTCGTGATCTCGCTGTGCGCGTCGATCGCGTTCGGTGTGCTCCGCGGCCGGCAGATTCCCCTGTGGCGCGATGAGCACGGGGTGATCCTGCGGCGTGGCGACGCGACCACGCTGTTGCTATGGCTGGCCACGATCGCCACCAGGCTGGTGCTCGCCGGCCTCGGCTACGTTGCGTTCGCCGAGCCGATCGAGCTCAACGCGCTGTGGCTCGGCCTCGGCCTCTCACTCGCGGCCCAGCAGCTGTTCACGGCGCGGCGTGCCACCGCGCTCGCGGCGACGTGAGCACCATCCGCCCGAGTGCGGCGTCGGACGGCTACCGGGTGTGCGCCACCGCGAAGATGCGCCGGAACGGCAACCACGTGGTGCCGTCGGGGCGTGCGGGGTATGCGTCGCGCAGCCGTGGGGCAAGCACCGAACGGAACTCGGCGTAGTCGTCGCCGAGCGCGTCACGCACGGGCCGCAACGCCGTGCCGCTGATCCACTCCAGCACCGGGTCCGCGCCGGTGAGGCGGTGCAGGTACGTGGTCTCCCAGACGTCGACCTCGGCGTCCGCGCCGGCCAGGAGCTCGGCGTACTCGTCCGGTTCGGCCACCGTGATCTCGCCCCGCAGATCGATCCGGCCCCGCCACGGCGGCTCGGCGGCGAGCTCACGGATCAGCGCGTGGCTGGGGGCGCCGAGGTTGCCCGGCACCTGCATCGCGAACCACGCCCCGCTCGGCAGGGCGTCGATCCACCGTGGCAACAACTCGCGGTGCGTCGGCACCCACTGCAGCACCGCGTTGGTGATCACGACGTCGGTGTCCGGCGACGGCATCCAGTCGGCGACGTCGGCCTGCTCGGCGGCGATGCCCCGCCCTCGTGCGGCGGCCACCATCTCCGCCGAGGAGTCGAGCGCGACCACCTCGGCATCCGGCCAGCGTGTGCTGAGCAGCGACGTCAGGTGGCCCGGGCCGCAGCCCAGGTCGACCACCCGGCGCGGGGCGACCGCGCCCACGCGGGCCAGCAGGTCGTGGAACGGCCGGGAGCGGTGGTCGTCGAAACGGAGATACAGCGCCGGATCCCACGTGGTGCTGCTGGTCATCCAGACCTCCTCGAAATTCAGCTCAGCTTGAGCGTGCGGGCGACGTCGCCCACCACCTGTCGCAGCGCGGCCTCGTCGGTGCCGGGGTCGGCTCGCACCTGCATCACGATGCCGTCGCGGCCGGGCACCTTGCGCTGCACGAACCACGCGCCGCCGCCCGGCAGGTCGCGGTGGTGCCTGCTCTTGATCGAGCCCGTGACGCGGGCGTGCACCATCTCCGGCACCCGGCCGGGCTCGGCGAGCCGCAGCCGCTGCGGCGGAAGATCGGTGATCAGCACCGCCCCGTCGACGACGTCGCGCTCCTGCGCCTCGACGTACTCGATGGCGCCGTTCTTCCACGACGCCTTACTGACCAGGTGCCAGCCCAGCCGCCGCACACCGTCGGGGGTGGGCAGCCACAGCCCGCGTGAGGTGACGACCAGGTGGCCCCCGCCGCCCAGCGCGGCCGTGGCGAGCACCTGCTCGTCGGCGTCCAGACGACCGTTGAAGCCATCGGGCAGGTCGTCGTGTCCCAATAGGCGGCGCACCGCCTTCAGCAGGTTCATCGCACTCCCTCCCTGATCACCGGAGCGCTTTCTCCCGCAAGGCAATCCTGTACTGCTCCAGCGGCACGAGGTCGCCGAAGAGCTGGTGGTAGGCGTCGGCCTCCTCCATCGGGTTGGTGCGCTGCAGGCGTGCCTTCAGCTCGGCGACCTGGGCCTCCACCAGCACGAGCCGCACCCCGGCGATCACGCTCGAGACGTAGCGCGCCTCCTCGGTGTTCTTCCGCGGCAGCTCCAGAGGCTCCACGGCGAGCTCGTTGACGAGCTGGCGCGTCTCCGTGGAGCACTCGGCCTGCACCGCGTCGACCCAGACGTGACCCTCGCGGCCACCGCACACCCCGCCCGCGGCCTGCACTGCCCGGTGCACCGCGGCGAACGCCGGGTGGGTGAACACCTGTTCCGGCAGCTCGTCGTAGGCGGGCCCGGCGATCACCGGCACCTGCAGGGCTGCCTTGAGCGCCTCGCGCTGCAGGTGCAGCCGCGGATCGTCCTTCTGGGGCGGCGCGGGTGCCTCCCGTCGGGTGCCATTGCGACCGCGCACCGGCTCGGCCGGTGCACCCGCGGACTCCCGCACCCGCCGCACGACCATCGCGATGTCGTCCCAGCTGGTCCAGCCGGCGAGCCTGCGGGCGTACTCGTCGCGCAGGTCCTCCCGCTTGATCCGCGCCACGAGCGGAACGCACCGCTGCAGCGCGGCGACCCGGCCCTCGGCGGTGTCGAGGTTGTGGTCACGCAGCATGCTGCGGATGGCGAACTCGAAGAGCGGCTCGCGTCGGGCCACCAGGTCGCGCACCGCGGTGTCGCCGTTGCTCTGGCGCAGCTCGCAGGGATCCTGGCCGTCGGGCGCGATCGCCACGAACGTCTGCGCGGCGAAGCTCTGCTCGCCCTCGAATGCCTTGAGCGCGGCCGCCTGCCCGGCGGCGTCGCCGTCGAAGGTGTAGATCACCTCGCCGAGGTCGAACGAGTCGTCGCCGATCAGCCTGCGGATCACCGAGATGTGCTCGGCCCCGAAGGCCGTGCCACAGGAGGCGACGGCGGTGGGCACGCCTGCCAGATGCATCGCCATCACGTCGGTGTAGCCCTCGACGACCACCACCTGGCGGCGCTTGGCGATCTCGCGCTTCGCGAGGTCGAGCCCGAACAGCACCTTCGTCTTGTGGTACACGGGCGTGTCGGAGGTGTTGAGGTACTTGGCTTCGATGCCGTCGTCGTCGAAGAGGCGGCGCGCCCCGAAGCCGACGACGTCGCCACCGAGGTCCTTGATCGGCCAGAGCAGCCGGCGGTGGAACCGGTCGATCGGGCCCCGGCGCCCCTCCTTCGACAGGCCGGCCTTCATCAGCTCGTCCAGCGAGAAGCCAGCCGTGAGCAGGTGGCGGGTGAGCGTGTCCCAGCCGGCGGGTGCGTAGCCGCAGCCGAACATCTGAGCCGACGCCGCGTCGAACCCGCGGCTCGTGAGGAACTGGACGGCGGGCGCGGCCTCGGGTGTGCGCAGCTGTGCGGCGTAGAACTCGGCGGCGCGCTTGTTGGCCTCCAGCAGCCGGCTACGTGTGCCGCGGTCGCGCTGCACCGAGCTGCCGCCACCCTCGTAGGTGAGGCGGAAGCCGACGCGATCGGCGAGTCGCTCGACGGCCTCGACGAACCCGACATGCTCGATCTTCATGACGAACGCGACGGCGTCTCCGCCCTCGCCGCACCCGAAGCAGTGGAACGTGCCGTGGCTGGGCCGCACGTTGAACGACGGGCTCTTCTCGTCGTGGAACGGGCAGAGGCCCTTCAGCGCACCGGCTCCGGCGCGGCGCAAAGCCACGTACTCGCCGATGACCTCGTCGATCCGGGTCCGGTCGCGGACCTCCGCGATGTCGTTGTCCCGGATCCGCCCCGCCACGGGCCGAGTGTAGGCCCGGCTCGGGACGGACCTGCGGGCGCCGCGATCAGCGTCTCCCCGCGGGGAGGCGCGGTTACCGAGATGCTGCGCGCAGCCTCGCCACGCGCGCGGCGGGCGGCACGAGACCGAGTGCCCCGCGCTGGGTAGGGATCACGACGGTCGGGTCGGTTGTCGGCTTCGCGGCCGGTCCCGGCGGACGGTCGGAGCGCGGCCGATGCAGGTCGGTGAACAGCGGTGTCAGTGCCATGACCAGCAGTACAGCGAGTCCCGCCGCGGCCCCGACCAGCGTGAGAACGACGAATGGGTCCATATGTCCACCTTGCGCCCCGCAACCTGAGAGGCGCCTCGGCCGCAGGTACGGATAGCCCGAGAACCTGCTCGAACCTTCGGCCGATGCCGTCACCGGGGCAGCAGGAGCTGGACTGCCGCGAGCCCCGCCAGCAGCGCGGGTCCGCGCACCAGCTGACGCACGAGATCCACCTGTACGGCTCCCATCCCCGTGTCGAACACGGCCGCGCCGAAGTCCGGCGTGGGCCGGGTGGCCGAGCGTTCCACCACGGCGACCGCTCCGAGCGGGATCAGCAGCACCGCGATCGGGTTCAGCGGCAGCAGCGCGGGGAGCAGGGCCGCCGTCCACACGGTGACGGCCACGAGGGGCGCGACGAGGTGCACCATGATCAGCACACGGTCGGTGCCCCCGAGCGCCCGCCGAAGGGCCGCGGAGCGGGTGACGGCCCGCACGCCCGACGCCACCCGGCTCGCCACCGCGTACGCGGCGACGACGGCGACCGGCGGCACGGCCACAGGAGGCAGCACGGCGGCAGTCGCGTAGGTCACGAGCAGCAGGCCCACCGCGATCGGCAGCGCGCCCGGGGTGCGCAGCACGCGGCGCAGGTCGGAGTGCAGCAGCGCGCCGTACCCGCGACCGCGCCCCGGCCGTGAACGTCCGCGGTGGGCGGAGCGCCAGCGCCGCTCCTCCAGCAGACCGAGCAGCAGCGCGGGCTCCATGAACGTCCCCGCAGCCTGGACGGCGGCGGCGAGCCCGCTCCCAGCCCCCAGGGCGGCCCGGTCCAGAACGCCGAGGCGCCGCCACCCGTAGCCGAACAGAAGCAGGGCGAGCACCCACGCTCCGGCGGTGGCAGCCGGTGCGGGCAGTGCCGGGATGGCCGACGCGCGGGGAACCAGCAGCGCTGCCGCGACGCTCGCCGTGCCCGCCACCACGAGGGCGGTGCCCACGGACCGGCCGGTCCGGGCGTCACCCGCCTGCCACACCACGGCCGCAGCTGCGAGCGCAGCCGCCGCACCCGCTCCGGTGGCGGCCCACCACAGCCCCTCCCACCACGGTGGGGCCGCTGCGGCGACCAGGGCAGCCAGTGCGCCGCCACCCGCCCCGGCCAGCGCCGCCACGGCCGCGAGGGCGAGGTAGCGGGGCCGGAGCATGGCGGCGCGGTCAACTGTGCCGGCGAGCAGCCAGTGCCGTACCGCCGGACCGGCCAGCATCGGGCCCAGCGCCAGCGCCGCGCGCAGCACCACACCCGCGAGCACCAGCCCGACGGCGCCGAGCAGCAGCCCGACATGAGGCGCGTGCGGCAGGGGGCTCGCCTCCGAGCCCATCACCCGGCGCACCCCCTGCACCAGCACCCCGGTGAGCACGGCCACCGCGAGCAGCGGGGTGTACCAGTCGCGGTCCTGCCCCTTCCCGGCGGCGGCGCGCTGAGCCCTCCGGGTTCGGGCGAGGTGGATGCGCAGCTCCCGCGCTCTCGGCACCTGCACCGTCGGTGCGGCGGTCACGTACCCAGCTCGACCGTCTGGTCGGCCACCGCGTCGACGACGGCCGTGTCGTGGGAGGCGAACAGCACGGCGCGGCCTGCGGCCTTCTCCTGCTCGAGCCGCTCCACCAGCCACCGCCGACCCGCCGCGTCGAGCCGCTGCTCCGGCTCGTCGAGCACGAGCAGGCGGCGCGGGCGCACGAGGCAGGACGCCAGGGCAAGGCGCCTGCGTTCGCCGCTGGAGAGGCCCACGGGCGTCCGGTCGGCCAGCGCGGCCAGGCCCAGCTCGGCGAGCACCGGCGCGGTGTCGGGCTCGGCGCCGTGCGCCCTCGCGAGCATGTCGAGGTGCTCGGCCACCGAGAGGTCGGGGAAGAACTCGACGTCGTCGAGCACGCTCGCGACGGTGGCGCGGACCTGCGGGTCGTCCTCGCGCAGCGGGCGGCCGTCGAGACGCACCTCGCCCGCGTCGGGCCGGTCGGCACCGACGACGCAGCGCAGGAGGGTGGTCTTGCCCGCACCGTTGGGTCCGACCACGGCCGCCGCCCGGCCGGGGTCGAGCGAGAAACCGACACCCGCCAGAACCACGGCGGGACCGAACCGCCGGACCAGGCCGTCGACGATCAACACGTGCTTGCACCTCCTTGTCGGCCGCGTAGGTTCATCTGCCGTGGATGCGGACGTCGAAGTGTTCGAAGCACACCGGGCACACCTGATCCGGATCGGCTACCGCATCACAGGCAGCCTCGCAGACGCCGAGGACGCCGTGCAGGAGGCCTGGCTACGCCTCGCCGGGCTGGACGCCGCGACCCGCGCCGAGCTTCGCGACGAGCGGGCCTGGCTCACCACCGTGGTCGGACGGCTGTGCCTCGACCGGCTGCGCTCGGCCGCGGTGCGCCGCGAGCGGTACGTCGGCCCCTGGCTGCCTGAACCGCTCATCACCACTGGCGACACCGACGACCCGCTCACGGCCGTGGTGCGCGACGAGGGCGTGCGCATGGCCGCCATGGTGGTGCTGGAGCAGCTCTCGCCGCCGCAGCGGGTGGCGTTCGTGCTGCACGACGCGCTCGCGCTGCCGTTCGCCCAGATCGCCGACGTGCTCGGCTGCAGCGAGGCCGCCGCGCGTCAGCACGCCACGCGCGCGCGGCGGATCGTCGCCGCGGCCGACCCGCCGGCGCGGGCGCAGACGGCCGAGCTCAGCGAGCTGCTCACGCGTTTCGCCGAGGCGATCTCCCGCGCCGACGGCCCGGCCCTGCTCGCGGTGCTGCACCCCGAGGCCGTGTGGGTCAACGACTCCGATGGGCGGACGAAGGCGGCACGCCGCACCATCATCGGCGCGGAGAAGGTGGCGCGCCTGATCCTCGGCCTGTTGGAGCGCTACGGTCCCGCGTTCACGAAGGGGTGGGTCCCGATCGAGGTCAACGGCGAGCCCGGGTTCCTGACCCCTTCCTACGGCGAGACGGGCCCGGGCGTCACCGCCCTCTCCGTCCGCGACGGCCGGATCTCGGGGGTCTACTCGGTGCTCAACCCGGAGAAACTGGAGCGCCTCCCAACCTGACCCGCGAGTCGCCCCGAATCCGGGCCCGAGCCGCCCGATCCAGCCCGCGAGCCGCCCAAAAACCGGGCCCGAGTCGTGGGCCCCGCTGGGAGCCGTGCGGCACCCCGCGAGTCGCCCGATCTACACCCGCGAGCCGCCCAAAATCCGGGCTCGAGCCGCCCCGCCCCCCTCGCGAATCGCCCGGCGCACCCCGCGAGTCGCCCGTAAACCGAGCCCGAGTCGCCCCGCACGCACCCCGGCATCAGCCCGACAGGCGCACCTGGCACGCCGTGTCGAAGCCCTGGTCGACGATGCCGAGAGCGTGATACGCACGGGCCCGCATGTTCTCCAGCGCGATGGAGTGAGTGAGCTCGATCAAGCCCGCCCGTCCCAGCTCCGCCTCCAGCTCGGCGACCTGCGAGTCGGTCACGATCGGTGGGAGGGCCGTCATCGCGTCGGCGTAGGCGAGCACCCGCCGCTCGACGGGGTCGAAGAGCGGGTGCGTCGCGTACTCGTCGAGGTGCCGGAGCCGTTCGACGTCCAGGCCGCCGAGTCGCTGCAGCATCGTGCCGAAGTCGACGCACCACGAACACCCGACGACCGTCGCCACACGGACGACCGCGAGCTCCCGCAGCCGCGCGGGCAGCACCGTGGACGCGCGCTCGAACGCGACCTCCGAGATGGTCGAGGCCCAGAACAGCCGCTTGTGGTGGCGCAGCACCGCGAACGGCTCCGGGACGTCCCCGAACCGCTTGCGCATCAGCCGGTACATCAGCCGGCCCACCACTCCCGCATCTTCGGCGGGCACCGCCGGAACGCGTGCGCTCATGTCGTCCTCCTCGGTTTGCGATGTCCGATCACGAAAGGGACGAGACGGCGGCGCGATCCGTGACGAGACGGGTATCAAGTGCGCGCGTCTCCGTGGCCATCGACGGGCCCCGACCGCCCGCCCCGCCACGCCGAGCTCGCCGATCGCTACTCCAGGAAGCTCGACGAGCGGCCGGCGACGCCGCGGACCGCGTGGTGCTGGTCGTCCGCCCAGAGACGGCGTTCTGCAACTAGACGGTATGGAGGTCCGGGCTGGGGCCTCGCCACATGTGATCGTGGGTTGCCGGGCAGGAGCGGGTCCTGGCTGGTAGAGCCACAGATGTGGGAGGCCCCAGTGAGCGTGAATGCTACGAGTGTCGGCCTGGATGTGC
>DASYES010000424.1:0-5494 GCA_036498885.1 Pseudonocardia sp. | reverse complement strand
CGGCTGGGGCCGCCCTCCACGAGATACGACGCGAGGGTGAACGGGGCGCCCGCGAAACCGAGGAGCGGGGTGTCCCCCAACTCGCGCAGCAGGAGGCCGATCGCGTCGGCCACCGGGGCGACCTGCTCGGCGTGCAGCCGCGGGATGCGCTCGACGTCGGCCATCGAGCGCACCGGCTCGGCAACCACCGGCCCGGTGCCCGGCACGATGTCCACCCCGACGCCCGCGATGTAGAGCGGCACTACGATGTCGCTGTAGAGGACCGCCGCGTCGACACCGAGGCGGCGCACCGGCTGGAGCGTGATCTCGCACGCCAGATCCGGCGTCAGGCAGGCCTGCAGCATGCCGGTGCCGGTACCGGCGCGCAGCGCGCGGTACTCGGGTAGCGAACGCCCCGCCTGCCGCATGAACCAGACCGGGAGGTGCGCGGGGACCTCGCCACGCGCCGCGGCGAGCAGCGGCGCGGAACGCAGATCACGCCGGGCCACACGCGCGGAGTCGAGCATCATGACTTCATGGTCGCACGGACCCGAAGTTGATCACCCGTCCGTGCACCTTCGGGCGTGCGATCGCGCGGCGCGCCTCGGCGCCCGAACACGGAGAGCGACCTAGAGTGATCGCTCGTGCCCGACGCGACCGCGCAACCACCGGAGTTCCTGCAGGCGGTCGCCTCCCTGCGTGCCGTCCGGCCGAGGCCCGAACTGGTCGTCTCGGCCCTGGACGCGCCGCCCCGGCTCGCCCCGTACACGTGGGCGTTCAGCGTGGAGGCGGACGCCGGCCGCAGCCCAGGCGAGGACCTCGACGAGCCCGACACCTCCGGCCGGCTGATCCTTCTACACGATCCCGCCGGCCAGGAGGCGTGGGAGGGAACGTTCCGGCTCGTGTGTTTCGTGCAGGCCCGCCTCGATCCCGAACAGCTCGGCGACGAAATGCTGCCCGTCGTCGGATGGTCATGGCTCACAGAGGCCCTGGACCATTGCGGTGCGGAGTACGTTGCCCTCGGCGGCACCGTCACCCAGACGTCCTCGGTACGCTTCGGCGACATCGCAGGTCCGCGCCGCGACGACGACGTGGAGCTGCGCGCCTCGTGGACACCTACCGCACCGGATCTGTCCCGTCACGCAGAGGCATTCTGCGGTCTCGTGGCCTCGGCGGCCGGTCTGCCCCCGGTCGGGGTGCTTCCGCTCGGTCACCGAACGCCGTGAATGCGCTGCGACCTGGGCATTCCACCCCGGACGTGATCAGTCCCATCACCCGTGTGGGTGGATGGATATCGACAACGCTGTAACTTTCACCCGGAGAACTTCGAACCACCACACGACGTTAGACCGCTTGGGGGGCTACGCTTCCTCCACGACACCTCCTCGGGCGGTCGGGCGACAGCTCCATCCGACCGGGGTTCTGGTGCCGGTCGGGGGGCAACGACCGACTCCAGGGAGGTAGTGACGTGGCCGTTGTGGGCCAGGGCGCACCAGTTCGCGGCACTCCAGGTGCTGTGCTGTCGCCCGCGATGGTCCCGCATCCGCGGGAAGAGCTGTTCTCGGTGCTGGTGGTCGACGACCACCCGCTCCTACGCGAGGCGATCGCCGCGCGGCTGCGTTCCATGGGAGCAGGCACGGTGTACGAGGCCGCATCGGTGGCCGAGGCGCGGGCGCGAGCTCACGCCAACGGGCCGTGCGACCTGGCGATACTCGATCTCGGCCTGCCCGACGGCAGCGGGCTCGACCTCGTCACCGAACTGCGCTCGCTGGGCTGGAACAGGCTCGTCGTGCTGGCGTCCTCGGACGACCCGTACGCGGTCCGCTCGGCGTTCCAGGCCGGGGCGCAGGCCTACCTGCTGAAATCGGCGTCGGCGGCGATCGTCACCGACGGCGTCAAGCGGGTGCTGGACGGTGGTGTCTACGCCGATCCGACGGTGGCCCCTCTGCTCGCCACGGGCACCCGGGTGCCGGGCACCGACAACACGCCGCGCGAGCTCTCCGCCCGCGAGGTCGAGGTGCTCCAGCTCGTGGCCGACGGACAGTCCAACAAGGAGATCGGAGAGGCGCTGAGCCTCTCGGCTCTCACGGTCAAGAGCCACCTCTCCCGGATCGGGCGCAAGCTCGGCACGGGTGACCGCGCCCAGATGGTTGCTCTTGCGATGCGTGCCGGGGTCATCCGCTGACCGCAGAACCTCAGCACCGAGCACACGAGCCGGACGCTCCGTCACCCGTTCCTCCACCCGTTCCGCTGCTGGCACCCAGAGACGGGCTTACCGGGGTCGTCAGCCACCGCGATGCGTTGCTGCGCACCGCGGAGGCTTTCGGCGCTGGCAGCGGACCCATCGCGGTGGACGCCGAGCGGGCGTCGGGCTTCCGGTATTCGCAGCGCGCCTATCTCGTACAACTGCGCAGAGCCGGTGCGGGTACGGCCCTCATCGATCCGATTCCGTTGCGAAGCGATCTCTCTGCGCTCGCACCGGCTCTCGTGGGCGCGGAGTGGGTGCTGCACGCGGCGAACCAGGATCTGGCGTGCCTGGCCGAGGCGGGCCTCACCCCGTCCGCGCTGTTCGACACCGAGCTGGCCGGACGCCTGGCCGGGCTCCCCCGCGTCGGCCTCGGCCCGCTGGTGGAGCAGTTGCTCGGCCTCAGCCTGGAGAAGGGTCACGGCGCTGCCGACTGGTCGCGCCGCCCCCTTCCCGAGGACTGGCTCGTCTACGCGGCCCTCGACGTCGAGGTGCTGGTCGAGCTGCGCGACGTGCTGGCCGGTCTGCTCGCCGAACAGGGCAAGCTGGAGTGGGCGCGGCAGGAGTTCGAGGCCGTGCGCACCGCCGGCCCACCCTCGCCCCGTGCCGAACCGTGGCGGCGCACCTCGGGCCTGCACAAGCTGCGCAAGCCGCGTGCTCTGGCCGTCGTCCGGGCCCTGTGGGAGGCGCGCGACCGGCTGGCGGCGGAACGCGACATCGCGCCCGGTCGTGTCCTGCCCGACTCGGCGATCATCGAGGCCGCTGCGTCCGCACCCACGTCCCCGAACGAGCTCTCCGAGCTACCGGTCTTCCGCGGCCGCTCCCAGCGACGCCTCACGGCGTACTGGTTCGCCGCGCTCCGGCAGGCCGCGGCGCTCGATCCGGCAGAGCTACCCCGGGTCGCTCCACCCGCCGACGGCCCGCCCCCGGTGGGTCGCTGGCCCGATCGCGATCCCGATGCTGCCGCCCGCCTCGCCGCCGCCCGCGCCGCGGTCGCGGCCGTCGGCCAGGAACGGTCCGTACCCGTGGAGAACCTGCTGCAGCCCGATCTCCTGCGCCGCCTGTGCTGGTCACCACCGGCCGACGGGGACGTGGCCGCGGCCCTGCGGGCAGGCGGCGCCCGGCCATGGCAGGTCGAGCTGCTCACCCCCCTGCTCGAGCCCGCGCTCCGAGCCCGGGGCTGATCACCCCACCGGCAGTCGCACGGTCACCGTGAGGCCGCCACCGGGCACCGGCTCGCCACGCACGATTCCGCCGTGTGCCTGCACCACCGCTCGCACGATCGAGAGCCCCAGCCCCGAGCCCGGTGTGTCGGCGGTGCGCTCCACCGGTCCGCGGCGGAAGGGCTCGAACAGCTCGGGCACCCGCTCAGCCGGGATCAGCGGGCCGCTCGACGTCACACGCAACTCGGCGGAGCCCTCACGTACCCCGGTGCAGACATCCACCCAGCCGCCGGTCACGTTGTGCCGCACAGCGTTCTCGAGAAGGTTCCCGGCCACCCGCTCGAGCAGCACGGGATCGCCCCGGCTCGGAGCGGGCGCCGTGCGGACCTGTACCCGCAGTCCCCGCTCTGCCACGTCGGCGCCCACGGCGGCCAGCGCGGGTCCCGCGAGCGCGGCGAGGTCGACGGGCCGCACGTCGGCCAGCTCTGCACCCTCGGTACGGGCCAGGAGCAGCAACCCGGCGATCAGGTCGTCGGCGCGGCGGGTGGCCTGCCGGACGACCGCGGCCATCCGGCGCAGCTCGGTGACGTCGGCCGCAGGGTCGGCGAGCGTGACGTCCACCTCCGTGCGCAACACCGACAGCGGCGTCCGCAGCTCGTGGCTGGCGTTGGCGACGAAGCGCCGCTGCGCGTCGAACGCCGCCTGCAGCCGGTCCAGCATCGCGTCGAAGCCCGCGGCCAGCTCCGCGACCTCACCGCGTGCGTCACGCACTCCTGTGCGGGTGTCCAACGACTCGACGGTGAGCCGCCGCGCCGTCGCCGTGACGGCGTGCAGCGGGCCGAGCACCCGGCCGACCAGCACCCACGACACCACCGCGGCCGCGACGACGAGGAGCGGGAAGGCGATCAGCCCTGCGCGCAGCACGTCGGCCCGCGCGGCGGCGCCGACGGCGTCCTGGAGTTGCTCGGCAGGCACGGCCACGTCGCCCACGCGAACGGTGGTGCCGGGCGGCAGCGAGGGAACGGCCCGGGCCACGCCGCCGACCAGTAACCAGCCCAGCCACAGCAGCAGCGCGCTCACCAGCGCGACGACGATGGTGCTGACCAGCGTCAGCCGCGGGCGCAGTCCGACACTCCGGCCATCGGGCCGCCACCGAGCGCTCCGCGGAGGCGCCTGCTCGCTCGCCTCGGGCCGCACGGTGCCCTGCGCGGGCGCTGGAACCCTCGCCGCCGGCCTCGCTCGTTCGGCCATGGCAGCCCTCGTCAGCCTGCGGCCGGCACCCGGTAGCCCGCGCCGACCACGGTCTCGATCACACCGGGCTCACCGAGCTTCTTGCGCAAGGTCATCACGGTGACCCGGACGGTGGTGGTGAACGGGTCGGCGTTCTCGTCCCAGACGCGCTCCAGCAGCTCCTCGCTGCTCACCACCGCGCCGCCCGCACCGAGCAGCACCTCCAGCACGCCGAACTCCTTGCGTGTCAGCTCCACGGGCCGGTTGGCCCGCAGCACGGTGCGCCGGGCCGGGTCGAGCGCGAGGTCGCCTGCGGTGAGCAACGGCGGCACGGCCGGAGTGGCCCGGCGGCCGAGCGCGCGGCAGCGGGCCACGAGCTCGGGAAAGTCGAAGGGCTTGGCGAGGTAGTCGTCGGCGCCGCGGGACAGCCCGTCGATCTTGTCGGCGAGCGTGCCGCTGGCGGTGAGCATCAGCACCCGCGTGGTGGCCCCGGAGGCGACGATCTCGGCGCACAGCCGGTCGCCCGACATCCCGGGCAGGTCCCGATCGAGCACCACCACGTCGTAGCGCGTGACGACCGACTTCTCGTGGCCCGTGTCGCCGTCGTAGGCCACGTCGACGGCCATCCCCTCCCGGCGCAGTCCACGTGCCACGGCGTCGGCCAGCGCTCGTTCGTCCTCGACGATGAGAACGCGCATCAGCGCGCCTGCTCTCCCCGGGCCGACGGCGCGGGCTCGTCGACGACCTGGACGCCGGGGAGGGCAGCAGCCCACTCGGTGACCCGCCGCGACACGTCCTGTGCGGTCAGTCCGGCCGCGGCGAGCACCGGCGGGGTGGCGGGCGTGGAACGACGCGCCAGCGCGCGGACCCTGGCGAC
>DASYES010000423.1:0-13288 GCA_036498885.1 Pseudonocardia sp. | reverse complement strand
TCCGCGCACGGTACTGGCATGACACCAGAATTCGGGTCGAGGTTCCCGAGGTCGAGACGCTTCCGCTGCTAGTGCTCGCACTTATTTCAGTGGGAGTAATCGGTGTCGTGTCGATCGAACGGTGATTGATCGTACGGTCATCACCTGGCCGGGTCCGAACATACACTTGCGCAGCGCATTCCGTTACGAGTCGTACGTACCGGGAGCGGAAGGGTCCGGACCTGCGCCTGTATTCCATCGCGTCCACCAAGGACGCCGCGGCGTGGCGGCGTGAGGACTTCGCCGCCACGCGGGAGTACCTGTTTTCGCTACTCCCGCACCGCGCGCAGGTCCAGGACGAGCTCGTCGGGCGCGCCGTCCACGAGACGCACGGGGATGCCCCAGTCCTGCTGGTAGCGGTGGCACGCGGCGAACACGCCGTCGCCGTCGTCGCAGGCCGCGGCCGCCACGCTGATCTGCAGCACGCCCTCGGCCGGGGCGTCGGGAGCGAACCGCACCACTCGCGCCAGCCCGACGGCCGTGCCGGCGCCGGCAGCGAGAAGCTCAGGCGGCGAGGCCGCGACGGTCAACGACGTCGGGTCACCGAAGCGCGTGTCGAGGTGCTGCCCGGTGGGCGGAGTGAAGTCGATCCGCAGTGACAGTCCACCAGGCGCGAGGTCGGTGCGGGCCCGCCGCACGCGGTGCGCGCCCCGGTCCACTCGGGAGCTCGCCGGCACCGGCACCCGTACGAGCCGGTGCGCCGCGGACTCCACCACCACCAGCGACTCGCCGTCGACGAGGAGGTCGCTCGGCTCCTGCAGGTCCCGCGCCAGCGTGCCGACAGTGCGCGTGGCGGGGTCGTACCGGCGGACCGCACCGTTGTAGGTGTCGGCGATCGCCACCGACCCGTCGGGGAGCACCGCGACGCCGAGCGGGTGCTGCAACAACGCGGGTTCGTCGCCGGTGTCGGCCGGTCCGTCCCGGAATCCGAAGTCGAACAGACCCAGCCCGACGGCGGTCGTCACCGCCGCTCCCACCGCGGGCCGGTCGACCACCGCACGCAGCGCGGACGTCTCCGCGTCGGCTACCCAGAGCGTCCCGTCCGGGGCGACCGCGAGCCCGGACGGCTGCGCGAAGAACGCCTCGTCCGGTGGCCCGTCGCGCAGGCCCTCATTGGTCGTGCCGGCAAGCACGGTGACCGCGCAGGAGACGGGATCGAACGACCACAGCTGATGGTTGCCCGCCATCGCGACGACGACCTGCTCCTCCCACCAGGCGAGATCCCACGGGGTCGACAGCTCGGCCGCCGACGCGCCGACATCCACCCGCTCGCGCAGCTGGGCACCCGTTCCCGCCACCGTCGTCACGTGCCCGTCGTCGAGCCGCACGCCGCGCAGGGCGTGGTTGGCGCTGTCGGCGACCACGATGTCGTAGCCGGTGGCCGCAGCAACCGCGTCGGGCAACAGCACGAGACCGAGCGGTTCGGCGAACCTGGCCTCGTCCCCGTCGGCCAGGCCGCGTTCGCCGGTGCCGATGCGCCGCCGCTCGGTGACCAGGTCGGCGTCCAGCTCGACGAGCTGGTGATGCGTGGTGTCGGACACGAGGAGCGTGCCCCCGGGCAGCCGGATCGCCTTCCCGGGGAAACGTAGGGCCGTGGTCGGGTCCGGCGGCGCCACGTACGGCCCGTCGCCGCGGTGCAGTGTGCCGGCGGCCTCGTGCTCGGCCACCAACTCCTCGATCAGGACGGTCAGCCCGTTCGCGTGCCCCTCACCGGACATCTGCGCCACGACATAGCCGGTCGGGTCGATGACCGCCAGGGTCGGCCAGGCCCGCGCGGCGTAGGCGTCCCACGTGGTGAGCTCGGGGTCGTCGAGCACCGGATGGTGCACGCCGTAGCGCTCCACCGCGGCCTCGACGGCGTCCCGGTCGGCCTCGTGCACGAACTTCGGGGAGTGCACACCGATCGCCACCAGCACGTCGGCGAACCGCTCCTCCAGTTCGCGCAGCTCGTCGATCACGTGTAAGCAGTTGACGCAGCAAAAAGTCCAGAAGTCCAGCAAGACGATCTTTCCGCGCAGTGCCGCGAGGGAGAGCGGCTCACCACCCGTGTTCAACCAGCGTCGTCCGGTGAGCTCCGGTGCCCGCACCCGTGATCGGCCCATGAGCGGGCCAACACGGCGAGGTGCGCGAGTGTTCCGCGCGACCGTCAGACTGGGGGAGTGCCGGAGCTGCCCGAGGTCGAGAGCGCGCGTCAGGCTCTCGAAGTTGCCCTGGACCGGGAGATCCAGGCCGTCGACGACAGCGACGAGTGGGTCAGCCGCCCGCACCGTCCCGGTGACATCGCACGTGCGCTCGTCGGCGGCCGGCTCGTGGCAGCGCACCGGCGCGGCAAGACGATGTGGCTCGACACCGTCGGCCGCGACGGCGAGGCCGGTCCGCCGCTCGGCGTCCACCTCGGGATGGGCGGGCGGATCATCGTCACGGGACCCGACGGCGAGCGGGGTGGGGGAGAGCCGGTGCGCCCCGACCGCACCCCACGCAAGGCCGAGTGGGACCGGTTCACGATGACGTTCACCGACGGCGGGCAGCTGCGGCTGTTCGACAAGCGCCGCCTCGGACGGGTCCGCCTCGACCCGGACCTCTCGCTGCTCGGCCCCGATGCCGAGACGATCACGCGCGAGGATTTCCGCAGCCGCGTCGGGCGGGGGCGCGCGCCGGTGAAGGCGCGCCTGCTCGACCAGTCCGTGCTCGCCGGAGTGGGTAACCTGCTCGCCGACGAGATCCTGTGGCAGGCCGCCGTGTCGCCATCGGCTCCTGCCGGTGACCTGGATGGCGACACCCTTGACCGGCTGTACGGGGCGATGCAGCGGGCGGTCGCCGCGGCGATCGCGAACGGCGGTGCGCACACGGGTGAGGTGAACCCGTTCCGGCACGCCGACGCGTCGTGCCCGCGCTGCGGAGCACCGATGGTGCACGGCACGGTCGGAGGACGCACGACGTGGTGGTGCTCGGTGGAACAGGCCTGACGGCCACGACTCGTATGAGTGGCGCGTTCGTGCGGACCTATCGGACCGGAGTGCCGTTCGTACGCGCTGACCGACTCTGCACGCAGTTCCACACCGCCACGCACAGCGCGAGCCAGGCCGCGCCGACGAGCCAGCCCGCCACGACGTCGCTGAACCAGTGCACGCCGAGATAGACCCGCGTGGCCCCGACCGCACCCACCCACACGACGGCGGCCACCACCAGCACAACCCGGGTCATGACAGCGCGGCCGGCCCACGCCAGAACGACGATGGTGCCGATGACCACGATCGACATCGTCGCGTGCCCCGAGGGCAGCGACTCGTTCCCTGCGTAGACCAGCCGGTCCGCGACGGGCGGCCGAGGGCGGCCGAAGGCGTCCTTCAACACGTTGAACAGGGCTGCGGATCCGGCCATGGCGACGACGGCGAGCACCGCGTCCGCGCGGCGCCCCCGGTACCAGCACCAGCCCGCGACGGCGACGGCCAGGACGGCCATCGACGTGGTGTTCCCGATGTTCGTGACGAACACAGCCAGCTCGGTGAGACCACCGGAGCGGACCTCGATCGACTCGCTCAGCAGCGCCGAATCCGCCAGCGCTGGTCCGCCACCGGTGAACGCGGCGTACAGGCCCGCTGCGGCGGCGAACGCCAGCAACGCCGTGACGAGTGCGCCGATGCCCGGCTGCGGAGCAGGGATGAGCACGCGCTCGCGAAGACCGGCGGGCGCCGCGTTGTCGAGCCGGTTGTCGACGGCGACGTCGTCGATCCGCGGCCGTCGGCCGGGCGGGACCACGGTCGCGCCGCCGGGAGGACGGTCGGCCGGATCAGTGGGGGCCGGGACGGTGGCCCGGTGCGGATCGGTGGCCTCCGCGACCGTGTCGGCCGCGACACCGTCGACCGGGCCTCCGTCCTCCTCCTGCACGTCTGTCATCGCTCCATACTGCCCGCGTCCACTTCGTGCGGCCCGATGACCAGCACGGACTGCGGGCGGAGGCTCACACCGGGCGGTGGCGCCACTCCCGGTAGCGCCGAATCCCCGCGGCGGTGGAGCTGTCCAACCCGCTGGAGTCGGCCTCCGGCTCGGTGAGCACCGGGCCGAGCTGCCGGGCCAGCACCTTGCCCAGTTCGACACCCCACTGGTCGAACGAGTCGATGCCCCAGATCGTGCCCTCGACGAACGTCATGTGCTCGTAGAAGGCGATGAGCTGCCCGAGAACGGACGGGGTGAGCTTTCGCGCCAGGATCGTGGACGACGGCCGGTTTCCCGGCATCACCTTGTGGGGCACGATCTCCGCCGGCGTGCCCTCGGCCGCGATCTCCTGTGCGGTCTTGCCGAACGCCAGCGCCGAGGTCTGGGCGAACAGGTTCGACATGAAGAGGTCGTGCATGTCGCCGCTCGTGCCGCCGCCGGGGACCGGAACCGCGTGGATCGGCTCGGCGAACCCGATGAAGTCGGCCGGCACGAGTCGCCTGCCCTGGTGCAGCAACTGGTAGAAGGCGTGCTGCCCGTTGGTGCCCGGCTCACCCCAGAAGATCTCGCCGGTGACGGTGGTGACGGGCGAGCCGTCGCCACGCACTGACTTGCCGTTGCTCTCCATCGTGAGCTGCTGGAGGTAGGCGGGCAGCCGGTGCAGGTACTGGCTGTAAGGCAGGACGGCGTGGGTCTGGGCGCCGAAGAAGTTCGTGTACCAGACGTTGAGCAGCCCGGCGATGGCCGGCAGGTTCTGCTCGAGCGGGGATGTGCGGAAGTGCTCGTCGATGGCGTGCATGCCGGCGAGGAACTCGTCGAACTGCTCCTTGCCGATGGCGACCATGAGTGAGAGCCCGATCGCGGAGTCGACGGAGTAGCGCCCGCCGACCCAGTCCCAGAAGCCGAACATGTTCGCTTCGTCGATGCCGAAGGCGCTCACCTCCTTCGCGTTCGTCGAGACCGCCACGAAGTGCTTGGCCACGGCAGACTCGTCGCCGCCCAGCCCGTCCAGCAGCCACTCGCGTGCGACGTGCGCGTTGGTCAGCGTCTCCAGCGTGGTGAAGGTCTTGGAGGAGATGATGAACAGCGTGGTGGCGGGGTCGAGGTCGCGCGTGGCCTCGGAGATGTCGGTCGGGTCGATGTTGGAGACGAAGCGCATCGTCAGTTCACGGTCGGCGTAGGCCTTGAGCGCCTCGTAGGCCATCACCGGACCCAGGTCGGAGCCGCCGATGCCGATGTTGACGACGGCGCGGATCCGCTCGCCGGTGTGGCCCGTCCACTTGCCGGTGCGGATCGCGTCGGAGAAGGCGCCCATCCGGTCCAGCACCGTGTGGACGTCGGCCACCACGTCCTGGCCGTCCACCACGAGTGAGGCGTCCCGCGGCAGGCGTAGCGCGGTGTGCAGCACCGCCCGGTTCTCGCTGGTGTTGATGTGCTCACCGGAGAACATCGCCTCGGTGCGCTGCGGCAGCCCGGCCGCGCGGGCGAGCGCGCCCAGCAGTGGCAGCGTGTCGCGGGTGATGCGGTTCTTGGAGTAGTCGAGCACGAGGTCGGCACCGGTGGTGGTCATCGCGTTCGCGCGATCGGGCTCGGTGTCGAACAGCTCACGCAGGTGCAGGCCGGCCACGGCCTTGTGGTGCTCGGCCAGCGCGGACCACTCGGCGGTTGTGGTGATGTCGGTTGCAGGCACGTCCGTCATCCTGCCGCCAATCAGGTCTTGGCGGGTGTGGGGACACTCTCCCGGGCGCCCAGGGTGTGGTCCCACAATGCGATGCCGCCCAGCAGGCCCGAGATGTTCGGCACCAGTGTGCGGTTCGGCCCGATCTTGTCCTCGTCGAGCCGCTTCGCGTTGCCGCCGCCGATGAAGGTGTGGTCGGGCAGCACCATCGCCTCCAGCGCGTCGAGGGCGTTCATCACGCGCTTGCGCCAGTGCTCCTTGCCGACCTTCTGTCGCTGGTTGTCGCCGCAGGCGACCTCGATGGACTGGCCGTCACCGAAGCGCCCGTGCGACAACTCCATGTGCGGCAGCAGCATGCCTTCGAAGAAGACCGCGCAGCCGACGCCGGTGCCGAGTGTGATCACGAGCTCCATGCCGTGGCCGCCGACGACGGCGCTGCCCTGCACGTCGGCGTCGTTGGCGACCCGTGTCGGCTTGCCGAAGCGCTTCTCGAGGGCGATCTCGAGTTCGAAGCCGCTCCACTGCTCCACAAGATCCGGATCCGGGTCCTGGCCCGGCCCGCGCCGGGAGAACGCGGGCACCTCACGAACCCTGCCGCGCCGGATCGCGCCGGGAAAGCCGACGGACACCCGGTCATAGGTGGGCTGGGTGGCGGCGAGCTCGGCCAACTCGTCGAGCAGGACCGCAGGTGTGCACGGGTACGGCGTCTCGCGGCGCTGACGCTCGGACAGCATCTCGCCCTTCGTGGACAGCAACGAGGCCTTGAGCCCCGAGCCTCCGACGTCGATCGCCAGCGTGAGCGGTGCGTCCATGGCCCAGTCCTCCTCGTGCCGTCCCTCGTTCGCACCGTAGTAGGGCCCGGCGACAGCTGTCAGCGCGTGCACCCATAGGACGCCGGTGCGGACAGCGGCGCCCAGCAAACTCTCCGTAGCCGATCGCGCGGCGACAGGTGTGCCTGCTGCGGCGAACGTGGCCATTGCCACGGGCCGTCACCGCGGTAGCGGCCGATTGGCCGTCGGAGGCCCGGCGAACGGCGGATCGGGCGCGGCAACCGGTCGAGCTTCGAACAAATGCGCGACTGAACCGGTGCGGCTACTGCTCATCGCCGATGACGGCACGGCCGCCGAGGCCTCCGGGTGACCTTGCGTGATCATCTGCATACGTGGGGTTCACTGTCGTTACGCACCGAGTCAGGTTGATCACCCAGTGCTTCGGAGGCCCGCGATGAACCGAGCCCTGTCCCCGCCCGCGCGCGACTGGGCGCTCCTGCTGGCGCGCGTCCTCATCGGCGTCGTCATGTTCGCCCACGGGTATCAGAAGTTGATCCTCAACGGCATCGGCCGCACGACAGACGGATTCGAGACCCTGAGCATCCCGCTCGCGATCGTCTCCGCGTCGTTCGTGACCGTGGTGGAGTTCACAGGCAGCGTGATGCTCGCAGCGGGAGCGCTCACGCCGGTGGTGTGCGCGTTGATGCTGGTGATCATGAGCGGGGCCGCGGTCTTCGTCCACATCCCCAACGGCATCTTCGTCGCCAACGGCGGGTGGGAACTCGTCGGTGTCATCGCCGCCGGGCTCATCGCCATCGCGGCCACGGGGCCGGGCCGCTACAGCGTCGACCACCTGGTGCGCGTGCGGCAGCAGCGGCACCGGCGTGACATGCAGCCGCCCACCCGGCGCTCCCCCGCACGCAAGGAGTCCTCGATCTGGGGCAGTAGCCCGGTCAAGGGCAGGTCGGAAGCCTGACCCCGCCGGCTCCCAGCCGCGCGCTCCTCGCCGAGAGGGGCGAAGCCCGTGGTTCTGGGATCACGCGTCAGCGCGTGGCTCCGCCGCGTGCCGGATGGCGGCCGCCGACCCGACGTCCACCGGGTCGGCGGCCGGCCGTTGCCACGGCAGGTGATTGAAAAGCAGGTTCAGCAGGAAGGCCACGATCACGCACGACGTGATCGAGGAACCGACGATGATCTCGAAGGCGCCTGGCACCTTCGCGTAGAACGACGGCGCCACCACGGGGAGCATCCCGACGCCGATCGAGACGGCCACGATCATGAGGTTGTTCGTGCCCTCGAACCGCACCTTGTGCAGTGTGCGGATTCCGACGGCGGTGACGGTCGCGAACATGATCAGCCCGGCGCCCCCGACCACAGGGCCGGGCAGCGACGCCACCACCTCGCCGAACTTGGGCACGAGGCCCAGCAGCAGCAGGATCGCGCCGGCCACGGCCGGGACGAACCGGCTCCGCACCCCGGTGAGCTGCACGAGGCCGACGTTCTGCGCGAAGATCGTGTCCGGGAACGAGTTGAGGACGCCCCCGAGCACGCCGGAGAACCCGTCGGCGGCCAGCCCGCGCGCGATCCGCCCGGGTGGCAGCTGCTCGCCTGTGGTCTCGCCGATCGCGAGCATGTCGGCCGTCGACTCGGCGAAGATCACCAGCATCACCACGCACATGGAGACCACGCCGGCGATCGGGAACTCCGGTGCTCCGAAGAGAAATGGTGCGGAGACCCCGAACCAGGGTGTTCCGGCGACGCCGGAGAAGTCCGCGATGCCCATCGGAATCGCCACCAGCGCCCCGATGACGAGCCCGGTGAGCACCGCGATCTGGCTGACGAACCCCCGCACGAACCGCGTGATGAGGATGATGACCAGCACGATCCCTCCGGCGAGCGCCAGCCCGGAGAGGTTGCCGTAATCGGGGGCGGTCGGGTCGTTCCCGGCGATCAGCCCGGCCGCCGCGGAGATCAGCGAGAGCCCGATGATCGTGATCACGCTGCCGGTCACGACGGGAGGGAAGAAGCGGATGATCTTCGAGAACGGTACCGCGATCAGCATCCCGAAGATCCCCGAAACGATCATCGATCCGTAGACGCCGGGCAGGCCGAAGTTCTGTCCGATCAGGATCATCGGGGTGACCGCTGTGAACGTGGCGCCGGTCACGACCGGCAGCCGCACGCCGAGAATCTTCCCGATGCCGAGTGTCTGTATCAGCGTGATGATCCCCGCAACCACGAGATCGGCGTTCACCAGGAGCCCGATCGTGCGGGTGTCCAGTCGCAGCGCGGTGCCGACGATCAGCGGTACGGCGACGCACCCCGCGTACATCACGAGGACGTGCTGCACGCCGAGCACCAGAAGGCGTGCCGGGGGTGGCACCTCGTCGACCGGGCTCTTCGCGGCGATGGGTTGCGCGTCGGTCATACGCCCGCCTCTCATCGTGGTGCGATGACGGTAAGCGAGGTCGTCAAGTCCGTGTGACGGGGCCGAAAATGCGTGCGCGCCGCGGTGCGAGGATGTGCCGGTTGCGCGGACCGGCCCGGTCCGGGGCGCGACGCCCGGTCACCGAGCAGGGGGTGTGGATGCTGCGTCACGTCACGGCGATCCGCTACGTCACGCCGCTGCGTGAGGGTGGATCGCTGCCGGGGCTCATGGAGGCCGACGACCTCGGCACGTACGTCGTCAAGTTCCACGGCGCCGGACAGGGCAGCAAGGTCCTCGTCGCGGAGATCGTGTCCGGAGAGCTGGCACGGGGGCTGGGCCTGCCCGTTCCGGAGCTCGTGACCGTGGAGCTCGACCCGGCCCTGGGAGCTTCCGAGCCCGATCAGGAGGTGCAGGAGCTGCTGCGGGCGAGCGCGGGACTCAACCTCGGCATCGACTTCCTGCCCGGCGCACTCGACCTCGACCCCAGAGCGTTTCCCGTCGCTCCCGACCTCGCCGGCCGGGTGTTGTGGTTCGACGCGCTCGTCGGCAACGTCGACCGCTCGTGGCGCAACGCCAACATGCTGTTCTGGCACGGTGCGCCGTATCTGATCGACCACGGCGCCACGCTCACGTTCCAGCACGCCTGGTCCGCGGCGCAGGGTTGGGTGCGCAGGCCGTTCGACGCCACCGCTCACGTGCTCCTCGGCTGCGCTCCCGACCTCGACGCTGCCGACGCCGCGCTCGCCCCGCGGATCACGCCCGAGTTGCTGCAGGGCGCGGTCGATGCCGTGCCCGACCGATGGCTCGCCGACGAGCCGGGTTTCGCCGGCCCCGACGACGTCCGCGCGGCGATCGTCGCGCAGGTGCTCGCCCGCCGTGACGCACGCGAGGCGTGGCTTCCGGGGGTGAAGGCGGCAGCTGCCGCCCGTGCGGACGGGCGCACCGAACCGCCACCCACGCGCGGACCGAAGCCCCCGTTCAGCGCCGCGCAGAAAGAGCACCGGGCATGAGCCGGCACGCCTTCGAATACGCCCTGCTCCGGGTGGTACCGAGGATCGAGCGCGGCGAGGCGATCAACGCCGGCGTACTGCTGTACTGCCGTCCGCTGGACTACCTCGGGGCGCGAGTGCACCTCGACAGCCGGCGCCTCTGCGCACTCGATCCCGACGCCGACAGCGCGGTGATCGCCCGCGCTCTCGACGCCGTCGTGGCGGTGTGCGATGCCGGAGACACGGAGGCCGCCCGCTACGCCGGGCCTGCGGGGGAGGAGGACCGCGGCCGCAGGTTCCGCCGCCTGACGGCTCCGCGGAGCACGATCGTGCAGGCGGGCCCCGTGCACACCGGAATCACCGCCGACCCGGCGGCCGAGCTGGACCGGCTCCAGCAGACCCTGGTCCTCCCCCTACCCACGTGACCGCGCGAGTCGCCCGTTCCCGGCGCGCGAGTCGCCCGTGTCCCGTCCGCGAGTCGCCGGTTCCCCGCGCGCGAGTCGCCCGCTCGAACCGCGCGAGTCGCCCGTTTCGCGTGCGCGAGTCGCCCCGTTCTGTCGCGCGAGTCGCCTCGAGCCGGTCCGGCTCCCCGTCCACTGGACGAGCCCTGAGCCGACAGCCGGCGAGGGGTGGGCTTGCGAGGGGTGGGGGGTGAGGGGATTGGATGGCGACATGAGCCGATCACCGGAGATCGATGCGGTGCCCGCCGGTCCGCTGACCGAGTGGCTCCGCGCCGAGGTACCCCAGATGAAGGTGGGGGACGAGCCCGTCGACATCGAGCGGATCTCCGGGGGGCACTCCAACCTCACCTACCGCATCACCGACGCGGCCGGCCGCCGCTGGGCCCTGCGCCGCCCGCCCACCGGTATGGTGCTCGCGACCGCCCACGACATGAACCGCGAGTGGCGCTTCATCACGGCGGTGGCGCCGACCCCGGTGCCGGTGGCGCCACCGGTCGCCTTCTGCGCCGACACAGACGTCATCGGTGCCGAGTTCTATCTGATGGAGTTCGTCGACGGCGACGTGCTCGGCGACGAGGCCTCCGGACACCGGCTCGAACCGGGTGCGCCCCGACGCACGGCGGGCCTCGACGCCGTCGACGTCCTGGCCGCGCTGCACGCCGTCGATCCCGACGCCGTCGGACTGGGTGATCTGCGCCGCTCCGGGAGCTATCTGGAGCGGCAGCTACGCCGGTGGCACCGGCAGGTGCACGAGTCGTCGGTGCCGGACCTGTCCACCGTGGACGCCGTGCACGCCCGGCTCGTCGAGCAGGCCGCGGCGCTCCCCGTGGCCGACGTGCGGATCGCGCACGGTGACTTCCGGCTGGGCAACCTCGCGGTCGGGCCGGACGGACGGGTGCGTGCGGTGTTCGACTGGGAGCTCGCGACGCTCGGTGACCCGCTGGCCGACCTCGGCTGGCTGATCGCGTCCTGGGGCCGTCCCGGCGACGAGGTTCCGCCCACGATCTCCGGGCCGAGCCTTGTGGAGGGTTACGCCGACCGCACGGAGCTGGTGGATCGCTACGCCGCCCGGTCCGGCCGCGACGTCTCCCACCTGGACTTCTATGTGGCCTTCGCGCGCTGGCGATGGGCCTGCATCGGGGCGGGCGTGTACAGCCGCTACGCCGGGGGCGTCATGGGCACCGCCGATGAGGCGGACGTCGGGGTGGCCCGGCTGGCGTCCATCCAGCGCCAGGCCGAGGCGGCGCTGGCCGCTCTCGGCGGCTGACGGCCGTCATCGCACACATCCGGTGGCCACCGCGCCCACCGCGGGACATGTGTGCCGTGGCCATCCGGTGTGCGGTGTGGCCGGCGTGGCTCAGGCGATCCATGCCGGCAGCACCGGCTCGCCGCCGCCGGGCACCGACGCGCGGGCACCGGCAGGAGCGGCAACGACCGCGGCGAACCCAACTGTTGCGTCGGCGATCACCCGGCGTTGCACACCGACCGGCATCACCACGGTGTCCCCGGGCCGGACACTGAGCGCCTCGCCGTCCAGTTCGACGGTGGCGCCCCCGTCGACGGCGGTCCACACCTGCTCGGTGTCGAACGAGTGCTGCGGACCTGCCGCGCCGGCCGTCATCTCGACGCGCCAGACGGCGAGCGTGCTTCCGCCCTGCGTGGGCGAGGCGTGCGTGGTCACCACTCCGCTCGGGGTGGTGGTGCGGCGGCTGTCGGCGTGCCGGATGACGGGCATGAGGTCGAACTCCTAAGGTAGACAACATGGTTGTCGAAATAGTGAACCAGGTTGTCGAAAGTGTCAAGTGATCCACCCGGCTTCGAGCTGCCGCTGCGCCTACTGCTCGGGTTCCGCGTGCTGATCGACCGGTTGCATGCCGAGCTCGCCCGCCAGGGCCATCCCGACGTCCGGCCGGTGCACGGTTTCGTCCTGCAGGCGGTGGGCCGGGACGGCACCACCGCCGTCGAGCTCGGTCGCCGCCTGGGTGTGACGAAGCAGGCAGCCGCCAAGCACATCGACGCACTGGAACGGCTCGGTTATCTGCGGCGCGCCATCGACCCGGACGACGCCCGCCGCAAGTTGCTGCAGCTCACCGACCGCGGGGCCGACAGCCTCGCACGCTCCGCCCGGATCTTCGACGAACTGCGCGCCGAGTGGGCGCAGACGCTCGGCTCGGAGCGGCTGACCGCGCTCGAGGCCGACCTGCGCACGATGACCGGAACCACCCCGTTCAGGCTCGACGCGCCGGGATGGTTCGGCGGCGGATAGGTCAGGCGTCGACGGTGGCGGCGGTCAGCCGCACGGGCATCGCATCGAAACCACGCAGCACGCGGGTGGGGCGGCGCCGCGGCGGACCGTCGAGTGCGAGGTCGGGGAAGCGGTCGAACAAGGCGCGCAGGCCCACCTCGCCCTCCATCTTCGCGAGCGCAGCGCCGAGGCAGTAGTGGATGCCGCTGGAGAAGGCGAGGTGGGCCGCCGCGTTCTCACGCGTGACGTCGAAGCGGTGGGGATCGGTGAAGACCGCCGGGTCCCGGTTGGCGCCACCGATCATCATCACGATGATCCGACCGGCCTGCACCTGCTCGCCTGCGACCTCGACGTCGCGCCCGGCGAACCGGGCGGTGCGCTGCACGGGGGAGTCGTAGCGGAGGATCTCCTCGACGGCATTGCCCCATCGCTCGGGTTCGGCCCGGAGCAGGGCGAGCTGGTCGGGGTGGGCGGTGAGGGCAGCGGTGCCGTTGCCGATGAGGTTGACCGTGGTCTCGAACCCCGCGGCGAGCAATAGCATCGCGATGCTGGTGAGCTCCGGCTCGGTGAGCCTCCCCTCCTCGCTGTGGGCGTGCACGAGCGCGGAGAAGATGTTGTCGCCGGGGTTGCGGCGGATGTGCTCGAAGTGGCCCAGCATCCAGTTCTGCAAGGCCTCGAGGTAGCGCTCGGAGAGCCGGAAGTCGCGGTAGGAGAGCCCGGCGTCGAGCGACATCGCGCCGCC
>DASYES010000422.1:0-5439 GCA_036498885.1 Pseudonocardia sp. | reverse complement strand
CGCTACCCCCGCACCCAGACATCCGATGTATCGCGCGTCTTTATACGGCCATCGGCGGAGCGACCGCAAGACCACCGGGTGATCCGGCGGAGCGGACATCCGACGTCTTCAGTGATCTACCGGATTCGACGGCATTATCGGAATCGGCCCGCGACTCTTTCCCGGCCCGACATCTGCGCGCTCTTCCAGACGCGCGCACCCGTTCACGCGAACTCCCTAGCGTCGCGGTGTGCCTGGTTGTGATTTCACCCGTCGGGACATGCTGCGCTGGACCGCGCTCGCCGCGGCCGTCGCACCTGCCCTCGGCCTCGCCGATCCTGCTCGTGCTTACGCGGAGACGGGGGCGAGCGGCACGCGGGAGATCGAGCCGGTCAACCTGGAATTGGTGACGGTGAGATCTGGTACGGCACCGATCCTGCGCGCCTGAAGAATGTGGCAGGCGATATCTCCGGAAACACGGCTCACCACCATGTCGAGCTGTCCGATCTGGAGCCCGGCCAGACCTATTACCACCAGGCGCGTTCCGCGGGTAAGAACGCAGCGCCGATGCAGTTCACCCTGATCCCCGGCAACGCCGTCGGCACGTCCCGGCACGGTTTCGGCACCCGGGGTGGTCCGTTCTCCTTCACCACCCCGCAGCCGCCGCCGGGTCGCTACCTGTTCTCCGTGGTGCTCTGCAACGACCTGCACATGGGGGAGACGCAAGCGGGACTCGTCGGAGGGCAGTCGCAGTACATCGGGATCACCCAGACTCCGGGCCTGCCGCCGTACCCCGAGGTCATGCTCGAATCACTGGTGCACGACGTCAAGCGCTTCGGCCCGAGCTACCTGCTGGCCGCCGGTGACATCTCCGCCGAAGCCGTGCCTGCGGATCTGAGCCGTGCCGGACGACTGCTCGACGGATTCGGGACGTACCGGGAGGACTACTTCCTCACCCGTGGCAACCATGACCGGATGCACGCCGGTGCTCCACACTCCACCTGCCGCGTAGGGCGGTGGCAGGGAAACGACTGTTTTCACGACCGCTACTTCCCGGAGGACGAGCTCACGTATTTCTCGACCGACCTCTCCGGGCTGCACGTGATCGGCCTCGACACGTACGACAAGCCGGGTGGCGGTGGCGACGCCGGAGGAATGTCGACGGAGCAACTCTCCTGCGCCACCGGACAATCAGTCCCACCGCGCCGCGCGTGACGTTGCAGGAGGTCGCGGCGGCCAAGGAATATCCGGGTGGATTCTCGATCCTGCGGCTGCACACCGAGGGTTTCGCGCTGAAGGATCTGTCCGGGCTCCGCCGGCCGAAGCGCCGCGGCGGCACATGATCACGCTGCCCGTGACGGTCGGCCCCGGCGTCAGGTCCTGAGAATCGTCGCGTGCAGTTCCGCCGCCTGCGCGGGAGACACCGAGCGCGCCGCCGCGAGCCATGCGGCTGCGCGTGCCGCGTCGCCTGCGGTGACCACACATCCTGGCCAGCGGGCCATGAGGCGGGCACGCGTGAGGTCGGCGACCGGCGTGTCACCGGCGGCGACGCCGCCGGCCATGACGATCGGGGTGCGCTCGCCGGGGTCACGGATCGGGTCGACGTCGGCGACGAGCGCCGACGCGGCCTCCGTGACGATCCCGCCCGCGACGGCGTCCCCTGAGCGGGCTGCGCTGCTCACCAGCGGGGCCAGCCGCGCTAGCGCGATGGGTGGTCCGGCGTGCACCGCGCGCACGATCCGCTCGGCGGTGTCGGCCCGGGCGTCGGCGGCCGCTCCGGTGCCGAGCAGAGCCTCGGCGATGCCACCGACCAGTGACGTCGCGGCGCCCCGGCCGTCGAGGGCGGCGAGCGCGGCCCGAACCGCGCGCCGACCCAGCCAGAACGCCGATCCCGTGTCGCCCACCAGCCAGCCGTGACCGTCCGTCCCGGCGCTGCGCTCCCGGCCGATGATCCGCGCTGCCGTCGCCCCGGTGCCCGCGATGAGCACAGTCCCGTCCGGTTCGGCTGTGCCGGCCGCGAAGGCGACGATCACATCGCCGACGACGGCGGGACGGCAGGGCAGGCCGACGGCGTCCGCCAGGCCGGCGAGGTCCGCCGACATGGCGGGCATCTGCATCGGGCCGACGCCCGCCATCCCGACCACGGCCGCCCGCACGGCGGCCGCAGGGAGATCGTGCAGCACGGCGCGTAGCGCACCGGCCAGCGCGCGGAAGGCCTGGTCGGGCGGGTGCGAGACCGGGTTGCCGCCTGGCCCCTCCGTCGCGCCGCGCAACCGCCCCGAGCCGTCGACAACCGCGGCGCGGGAGCGGCTGCCGCCCACGTCCATCCCGAGGAACAGCTCCATCGGCGCTCCCCCTAACAGAAACGTCTTACCGAAGTCTTGACAGTTCACCCGACTCGGTGGAAATTTTCACCACCTTGCTCGGTTTCGAAAGGTTGTACTGAAGATGCTGGTCGCCGGATCCGCGTCCCCCGCCGAAGCGGGTACGGGTCAGCTGCTCGTGCATCTCCGCAGCCTGCTTCCGGGGCTCGCCGGCGCGTTGCGGCAGGTCGGGAACGTGATCCTGGAAGATCCGGCCTGGGCGTCGCGGGCGACCATCGTGGAGTTGGCGGAACGCAGCAGCACCTCGCCTGCCACCGTCACCCGCTTCTGCCGCACCCTGGGGGTCGCGGGCTACACGGAGCTGCGCGTCGGCATCGCCACCGAGATCGGCCGGGCCGACCAGGCCGGCTGGGAGGTCGGGATCGGCGCGGACGTGCTGCCCACCGACCCGATCGACCGCGTTCTGCGCACCCTGCTGGCGGTCGACGTGCAGGCGATGCACGAGACCGCCGCGGCGCTCGATCTCTCCGCCGTCGACGCCGTGGCCGACGCGGTGGTGGCCGCCCGGCGAGTGGACTTCTACGCGGCGGGTGGCAGTGCGGCCGTGCTCGAGGACCAGCAGCTGCGGATGTACCGGATCGGCATCGCCACCTGGACGTGGGCCGACGTCCACAACGGACTCACCAGCGCCGCGCTGCTCGGACCGGGCGACGTGGCGATCGCGCTCTCGCACAGCGGCCGCACCACCGAGACCGTCGAGATGCTCGCCGAGGCGCGCCGCCACGGCGCCACGACCGTGGCGATCACCAATTTCTCGACGTCCCCGATCGCGGACGTCGCCGACCACCTGCTGGGTACCTCGGTACGGGAGACGGCGTTCCGCGCGGGCGCGATGTCGGCCCGCCACTCCCAGTTCCTGGTGCTGGACCTGCTGTACCTCGCGGTCGCACAGCGCACCCACGAGCGCTCGACGGAGGCGTTCGCCCGCACCGCCGATGCCGTGGCCGCCCACCGCACTCCGTACGAGCCGCGTGCGAGGGGTGGATCCGCGCGCTCCGCCGACCCACAGCGAGGAGCCTGATGACGCCCGGGACGAACACGAACACCGCGCCCGTGTCGGCGGCGGCCTACGCCGAGGCCGCGGCAGCCGCCGTACATCGGGTGTCCACCGAGCAGGCGGACGGCGTCGCGAAGGCGGCGGCCCTGCTGGTGGACGCGCTGCGCGCGGGCGGGGTGGTGCAGGCCTTCGGCACGGGCCACTCGCAGGCGCTGGCCATGGAGATCGCCGGCCGGGCCGGAGGGCTCGTGCCCACCAACATGATCGCTCTGCGCGACCTGGTCATCCTGGGCGGCGACGCCCCTGACGTGCTGTTCACCGAGCACCTCGAGCGTGACCCGGCAGTGGCCCACCGGATCTACGAGCTGGCCGGCGTGCATCCGGCCGACGTGTTCGTGATGGCGTCGAACTCGGGCGGCAACGGTTCGGTCGTGGAGCTCGCCCGGCTGGTCAAGGAGCGCGGCCACGGTCTGGTCGCGATCACCTCGATGGCCCACAGCTCGCAGGTCACCTCGCGGCATCCGTCCGGGCTGCGGCTGTTCGAGATCGCCGACGTGGTCCTCGACAACGGGGCGCCCTACGGCGACGCGGTGCTGACAACCGGCGAGATCGCCGTGGGCGGCATCTCGTCGATCACCGCGGCCCTGCTCGCCCAGATGGTCGTGGCCGAGGTCGTGCGCACGATGCTCGCCGCAGGTGAGACCCCACCCGTCTACCTCTCCGCCAACATCCCCGAGGGCGACGCCCACAACTCGGCGCTGGAAGCCCGCTACGCCGGCCGCATCCGCCGATCCGCCTGAGCAACGCCCGCGCTCCCGAGCCCCACCCACTCGTCCGCTCCCCGCCGACACACCGCACGCTCCACCCTCCGTCGCCATCGATCAACCGCACCACCAGCTCAAGGAGACAGCCATGAACCCGTCTCGCCCCATGCCCGGACTCGACCGCCGGCAGTTCCTGCGGCGGCTGGCGGCCGCGGGCCTGCTCGCCGTGCCTGGAGCGGGGCTGCTCTCCGCCTGTGCCACCGGGGGAGGAGGGACCACCACCGCCGCCCAGGGCCAGGTCAGCGCCACCAACCCGCTCGGCGTGGCCGCGGACGCTCCCCTGGATGTAGTGATCTTCAAGGGCGGTTACGGCGACGACTACGCCCTCGCCCACCAGGCGATGTACAAGGAGCAATACCCGCAGGCGCAGGTCAAGCACTCGGCCAGCACGCAGATCGCGCAGGAGATGCAGCCACGGTTCGTGGCGGGCAACCCCCCGGACGTCCTGGACGACTCGGGCGCCCAGAAGATCGAGTACGCGGTCCTCGTGAACGACAACCAGCTGACCGACCTGGGCCCGCTGCTCGACGCTCCCTCGGTGGACGACCCGAACGTCAAGGTGCGCGACACGCTGCTGCCCGGCGTGATCGAGCAGGGCACCTTCGGCGACAAGTTCGTCATCCTCAACTACGTCTACGAGACCTACGCGATCTGGTACTCGAAGCCGCTGTTCGAGAAGAACGGCTGGCAGGTGCCCACCACGTGGGACGAGATGATGGCGCTCTCCGAGACGATCAAGGCCGCCGGGATCGCCCCGTTCACCTACGGCGGTGTCAACGCGGGTGACTACGTCATCGACCTCAACCTGGGTGCGGCCATCAAGCAGGGCGGCCTCGACGTCGTCAAGAACATCGACAACCTGCAGCCGGGCGCCTGGACGCAGGACACGGTGCTGGCGGCGACGCAGCGGCTCGAGGAGATGGTCCGCAAGGGCTACTTCATGGCCGGCTCGGAGGGCCTCAAGCACACCGAGGCGCAGACGGCCTGGGTGCAGGGCAAAGCCGCGTTCTACGTCTCCGGCTCCTGGCTGGAGAACGAGATGAAGGGCATCGCTCCGCCGGACTTCGCAATGGCCATGGCGCCCGTTCCCGTGCTCGACAGCAGTTCGGCAATGCCGGTCACGGCGCTGCGCACGCAGCCTGCCGAGGCGTTCGTCGTTCCGGCGAGGGCGAAGAATGTGAACGGTGGCATGGAGTATCTGAGGATCATGCTGTCCAAGCAGGGTGGCTCGAAGTTCGCCGAGCTCACCGCGTCG
>DASYES010000421.1:0-3051 GCA_036498885.1 Pseudonocardia sp. | reverse complement strand
AGCTATCGGCGGCGGGGTGAGCTGGGCATCGGCGCGGCACTCCTTGCCGTGGCCTTCCTCGTCTACGGGCTCGCGCTCGTCGCCTACACCCTCTTTCCCGTTCCGCAGATCGACGACGCCTGGTGCGTCGCGCACCCGGCGTCGGCCGATCCGCAATGGGATCCACTGCGCTTCCTCGGCGACATCGCGAAGGAGCAGCGGGAGCCGGGCGTGGGCGGGCTTCTCACGAACCCGGCAGTGCAGCAGGTCCTGTTCAACGTGGCGCTGTTCGTTCCGCTCGGCGCCTACCTTCGCCGCTACTTCCAGAATCGCCCGATGCGCCACCGCACTGCCGCAGCGGTGTTGACGGGGTTCGGAGTGTCGCTGCTGATCGAGTGCACCCAACTCACCGGGAACTGGTTCCTGGTTCCCTGCCCCTACCGGCTGTTCGATGTGGACGATCTGCTCGCGAACACCCTCGGGACGGCGTTCGGGCTTCTGTTCGCCCCGTTCCTGGGCCTGCTGCACAGGCCCGACGCCATCGCGTCGGCAGACGTCGCCCGTCCGGTCACGACCGGGCGCCGCCTGCTGGGCATGCTGGTGGATGCCGTCTCGGTCTTCCTGCTGGGCGCATCCCTCGCCACCGCTGTGATGGTGGTGGCCGAGTTCGGCTTCGACGTCCGGCCCGACGCGCAGCCGTGGGGCTCCCTGGTGAGCGCCACCCTCAGCACGTGGCTGCCGGCCGTGCTCCTGCTGGCCGTTCCGTCGTTCCGTGACGGCGGCGCCACGCTGGGCCAGCGCGCGGTACGGCTGCACCGGGTCCGTGCGGACGGCGCCCGAGCGGGCATGCAGGTCATTCCCGCGCTGTTGTGCGGAGGCTTCGGCTACTTCCTCCTGTCCGGACTCGACTCCATGGTGCCCGCCGCGAGCCGGCCGGCCGGCTTCCTGCTCGTGGCCTGCCTCCTGGTCGCGTGGCTCAGCCGCTCCCATCGCGGTCTGTCCGGGGTGGTGTCCGGGCTGATCGTCATCGACTCACGCACCCGACCCGCGGCCGAAACCCCGACCGCATTCACGTCCACCGAGAAGGAGATATCCCGATGACCATCGACAACACGCTCACCGCCGCAGCCATCACCGCTGCCGTTCAGAACCCCCAGCAGGTCTGGGGGCCGGTGGTCGCCGCCATGCTGGTGATCGCCGTGCTCGGGTACGTCGTCTTCTTCCTCGCCGCGCTCATCAGCATCCTGGGCAGCCGCCAGAGCGGCGGGATGAAGCTGGTCTGGATCATCTTCGCCTTCTGCGCCCCGTTCCTCGGCCCCGTGCTGTGGTTCCTCGTCGGACGCAAACAGAACGCCTTCACGTAGGGCGTACGTCGACGAGGGTCGCCGTGCGCAGGTCCCGGCTGGAGCGCCCGGCACGCAACCGGTAGCGACCGGCCGGTGTGCGCCAGCCGGGCCCCTCCTCGTCCCAGACCTGGAAGACCCGCGGCGGCACGACGACCTGCACCGACGCCCGCCCGCCGGGAGCCACCTCGGCCCCGGTGAACCCGGCCAGCCACCGCACGGGCCGTCGCGGTTCGGCCGCCGGGGGCTCCAGGTACACCTGGACGACCTCGCGGGACGGCCGGTCCGCGACGTTGGCGATCTCGACGGTGACGGTCACGCCCGCGCTGTCCGACCACGCTCCGGCCGTCACCTCGCCGTACTCCCAGTCGCCATATCCGAGTCCGAAGCCGAACTCACGAGCCGGGCTCCGGCCCAGGCGGTCCCACGCCCGGTGCCCGACGTCCGTCCCCTCCGTGTAGTGCACGACACCGTCGATCGGCACGGCATCGGGCACCGGAACGTCCTCGGCGCTCGCGGGCAGGGTCCACGGGAGTCGGCCGCTCGGCTCGACGGCGCCGACGAGCACGTCGGCCAACGCGCCGGCCCCCTCCTGTCCGGGTAGCCACCACCACAGCACAGCCGGCACCTCGTCCAGCCACGGCAGGAGCACCGGGGCCCCCGCGTTCACCACGACGACAGTGCGCGGGTTGGCGGCCGCGACCCGACGGACGAGCTCGTCCTGCGCTCCCGGGAGCGCGAGGTCGCGCCGGTCCCAACCCTCGGACTCGACCTCCGGATTGGTCCCCACCACGACGACGGCCAGGTCTGCGGCCCGCGCTGCCTGCACGGCGGCCGTCAGCTCGGCACCGGCCGGGGCCTTCGACGGGGGCCGGTGCCGCACCTCGAGGCGGGCGAACCGGCCGAAGCCCGCGGCGTCGACGACCTGCAGAGTCGCGATCACGGGCACCGTGGCCAGGGAGGCCACATCCATTGCGTGGATGGTTCCGGCCGGGTGGCTTGCGGAGCCGTCGAGCACGACCTCGCTGCCCGCGCGTTGATCGCTCGCACTGGCCAGGGCCTGGCCGACGTACGCGCGGTGGGCCCCGGCGGCGCAGAGCTCGACGACGTGGCGTCCGGGTTCCGTCAGCCGGAGCTCGGCGCCGACGGTGACCTCCGCGGTGCCGGTCGGCAACGCGCGCACCCAGCCGTCCCACGGTGCGTCGTGGTGGCGTTCCTCCAGCACCACACCGGCGGCGTCCAGTGCGCGCACCGTGAAGCCGCCGGGCACCACATCATGCGGGGCGAGGGTGGCGTGGCGCCGGGTCGCGCCCCCGGGATGCGCCGTGGCCTCCGCCGTGGGGAACGCCTCCCGCAACGCCGCCGGCAGGTCGGGCCGGTGCGGCGCGACGACGTGCGCGCTACCGCCGCCCTGTACAAACGGATCGAGCGCGTTGTCGCCGATCAGGACGATCGTGCGGAGTCCATTGCCCGCGAGCGGGAGCAGCGCGTCCTCGTTGCGCAGGACGACGGTGGACCGGGCGGCAACGGACCGCAGGAGCCCACGCACCTCGGGGGCGTCCGGCTCCGGGAGGCCACCGGGAACGCGGTGGGGCTCCACCTGACCAGGACGGCCGGAGAGCGCACCAGCCCGCTGCGCCACCGCGAGAACCCGGGCGACCTTGTCGTCCACAACGGACTCGGGCACGCGACCTGATCGCACGGCGGCGAGCAGGGCCTCCCCCCAAGG
>DASYES010000420.1:0-7921 GCA_036498885.1 Pseudonocardia sp. | reverse complement strand
GACGACCCGACCAGCACGTCGCGGATGGGCGTGCGGGACTTCTTCGTCGACTTCCACGCCTTCGACTCCTCGACGGTGCGGGAGAAGTAGACGCAGAACACGACGCACAGCAGCGCGCCGACCAGGAACGGAACCCGCCAGCCCCACTGCGAGTAGGCCGAGTCGGTTCCGCCCGGCGGCGCGATCTGCAGCATCAGGAAGGTGACCAGCGAGATGGCGCAGTAGGACAGCGGGAAGCCCATGCCAACCAGCCCGCCGTACCAGCCGCGCCGGCCCGCGGGCGCGGCTTCCATCGCCAGCGGTGTGGCACCGGCGTACTCGCCGCCGAGGAAGATCCCGTCGACCAGGCGCAGCACGACCAGCAGCACCACGCCCAGCAGGCCGACGGCCTCGTAGCCGGGCAGCAGGGCGATCGCGAGGGTGCAGACCCCGGCGCCCGAGATCGCCCAGAGCGTGACCTTGCGGCGTCCGACGCGGTCGGCGAGCGGACCGAAGATCAGCGAGCCCAGCGGCCGCCCGATGAGGGTCGACACGAAGATCAACGACGTGATGATCGCCTTGCTGCCCGGGGACACCGAGGCCGGCAGGAAGTAGTTCATCGCGGGGGTCAGTGCCACGACCGGTAGGTAGACGTCGAACATGTCGACGAAGAACCCGAAGGACGCGCCGACCACGGCGCTGCGTGCCGATGCGCCTCCGTTCTTCGCGCCAGATCGTGCCACTGGCGGTGTGAGCATCGAGGTGATCTTCTCCTGTCTTGCCGACCGCACACCGCGGCCGGAGTCATGACCCGGGGCAGGCGTCTTCAGCACCGTGTGCGCGGTGCGCGTGTCCGGTGTGAGTCGGGCGAGCCGTACCCGCTACGGGGAGTACTGGGAGCGGTGGCCGCCGCAGAACCGGTCGCGGCACGGCAATGGCCACGACGCCCGTCACCAGCATGGTAAGTGGCAGAGCGGGCGTCCCCCACCGTGACATTTCGTGGACGTCGCGGTGACGGTGAGGATGCAGGACGACAGCAGGATCAGCGCCGCCTCGCCGGTGGCGTGGGCCGTGACGGCCGCCACCGGACGCGACGAGCGGGGACGCCGCGGGCCGGGCTGCGACTCCGCGGAATCCCTTCGCGAACGGCTGTTCTGCGTCGGACATGAGTGATCCCTGTGATCGTCGCTGACCGGGTGGTGCTCGCAACGTAACCTTGCTACGAAATCGCCACAAGAGTCGTCGACGCGATTGTTGACAATCTCGTACCAGAAATTTAGTGTCGGTTCCCGACGAGGGGAGCACTGATGACGAGCGCGCCGCGGGAAGGCCGGGCCGGGCAACGGGCCGCGCTGGACGCGCTGCGCGCCGCCCTGCTGGCCGGGGACGTCGTACCCGGCCAGCGCCTGGTGGAGGCCGAGCTCGCCGAGACATTCGGCGTGACGCGCGCCAGCATGCGCGCGGCTCTGATCGAGCTGACGTCCGAAGGCCTCGTCGAACGCATCCCCCATCGCGGAGCCCGCGTACGCGTGGTCACCGTGGACGAGGCCGTCGCCATCACCGAATGCCGGATGGTGCTGGAAGGCCTCTGCATGGCCAAGGCTGCCGAGAAGGCCACCGACGACCAGATCGACGCGCTCCTCCAGCTCGGCGCGCAGATGCGGGCAGCCGTCGGCGACGGCGAGCCGATGAAGTACTCCGCACTGAACCGGGAGTTGCACCGCATGATCCGGGAGATCGCGGAGCAGCCGGTGGCGACCGAACTGCTGGAGCGTCTGCACGGCCAGATCGTGCGGCACCAGTTCCGCCTCGCCCTGCGGGACGGGCGGACGCACGTCTCGCTGCCGGAACACCTCGCGATCATCGACGCGATCGCCCACCGCGACCCGGCGGCCGCCGAGGCTGCCGCGCGCGCCCACCTGCACAGCGTGATCGCCGCGCTGCGCGAGACCGAGAGCTGAGCCGCAACAGCGGCTCCGACGACTTGCACGGAAGAGGCTGGCATGCATCCAGTGGTGGTGACCGACGTCCCACGGGCTCCGCTCGGCGAGATCGACAAGCTGGCCGCCTACGGCGTGGCAACCGTGCACGAAGCGTTGGGGCGTACCGGATTCCTGGGCCCCCGCTACCGGCCGGTGCACCTGGGCGCGCGGATCGGCGGCTCGGCCGTGACGGCCCTGTGCTGGCCAGGTGACAACCTGATGATCCACGCCGCGGTGGAACAGTGCCAGGCCGGCGACGTGCTCGTCGTGACCACGGCGTCACCCAACACCGACGGTCTGTTCGGCGACCTGCTCGCCACTTCGCTACAGGCACGAGGTGTCCGCGGGCTCGTGATCGACGCAGGGGTGCGCGACATCGCCGACCTGCGGGAGATGGGCTTTCCGGTCTGGTCCACCGCGGTGAGCGCACAGGGCACGGTGAAGTCCACGGCGGGCTCGGTGAACGTGCCCGTGGCGCTGGGCGGACAGACGATCCGGCCGGGCGACGTGATCCTCGCCGACGACGACGGCGTGCTCTGCGTGGACCGCACAGCCGTCGCCCGCGGGATCGAGCTCTCCCAGGCCAGGGTCGAGAAGGAGGAAGCCACCCGAGCCGCGCTGCGCGCTGGTGAGCTCGGCCTCGACCGCTACGGGCTGCGCGACACGTTGGCCGCGCTCGGCGTGCGGTACGTCACCGCGGCGGAGTACGCCGCGAACCACGACGGGTAGCCCGCATCGGGCGTGCGATCGCACTGAGGATGGTTGCTGAATGACGAGTACGTACGTGGGCCTGCCGTGCATGTTGATGCGGGGTGGCACGTCGAAGGGCGCCTACTTCCGGGCCGAGGACCTCCCGGCCGATCCGGCCGAGCGTGACGACCTCCTGTTGCGGATCATGGGAAGCCCGGACGCTCGGCAGATCGACGGGATCGGCGGTGCACATCCGCTCACCAGCAAGGTCGCGGTGGTATCGCCGAGTACGGCTCCGGACGTCGACGTGGACTACCTGTTCCTGCAACTCGGAGTCGAGGACCCGACGGTGTCCGATCGGCAGAACTGCGGCAATCTCCTCGCCGGCGTCGGTCCGTTCGCCGTGGAGCGGGGCCTGGTGCCCGCTGCCCACGGCCGGTCGACGGTGCGGGTGCGGATGCTCAACTCGGGCAGCACCGCGGTGGCTCACTTCCCCACTCCCGGCGGCGTGGTCGACTACTCGGGCGACACCGCGATCTCCGGGGTACCGGGCACCGCGGCCGCCGTGGTCCTCGACTTCGCCGACACCGCAGGGTCCGCCGGTGGTGGCTTGCTGCCCACCGGCCATCTGGTGGACGTCGTGGACGATGTGCCCGTCACCTGTATCGACAACGGCATGCCGGTCGTCGTGGTGCGCGCCGAGGACTTCGGCCTCACCGGGTACGAAAGCGTTGCCTCGCTGGCTGCCGACGATGCGCTGCGCGAACGGGTGCAATCCCTGCGCCTGCACGCCGCCGAGCTGATGGGTCTCGGCGACGTCACGAACAGCTCGGTGCCCAAGACCACGTTGGTCGCCGCCCCCGCCGACGGGGGAACGATCTGCACCCGCACCTTCATCCCGCTGCGTCCGCACGCCTCGATCGGCGTGCTCGGCGCGGTCAGCGTGGCCACCGCGATACTGCTCGACGGAGCCGTCGGCCACGACCTCGCGAAGCTGCCCATCGGGCTCTCCCGGGTGGACGTCGAGCATCCCAGCGGCCATCTGGAGGTCGAGGTCGAGGTCGACACCACCCACGACGCACCCCAGGTGCGGCGCAGCGGTGTGGTGCGTACCGCCCGCAAGCTGTTCGACGGCATGGTGTTCCCGCGCTAGAAGCCGAAGCGGCGGCCGCCGCGACGAGCCGTCAGACGTCGACGGGCCTGCGCGGGTCGATGAAACCCGACTCGTAGGCCGCGACCACCGCCTGGGTGCGATCGCGCGCGCCCAGCTTGGCGAGCACGTTTCCGACATGGGTCTTCACCGTCTCGACTCCCACCATCAGCTCCCGGGCGATCTCAGCGTTCGAGAGCCCGCGCGCGATCCAGCGCAGCACCTCGCCCTCCCGCTCGGTCAGCCCTGCGCCACGTAGCCCGTCCCCGCCGTTGCGCCCGCGGGTGGCCACGAGGTCCCGCACCGCCGCCGGGAACAGGAGCGACTCGCCGCCCGCGACGATGCGCACCGCCTGGACGATCTCGGCCGGCCGCGCCCGCTTGAGCAGGAAGCCCGTAGCACCCGCCTGCAGAGCGTCGTAGACGTGCCCGTCGTTGCCGAACGTCGTCAGCACCAGCACGCGCGGCGGCTTCGGCAGTTTCGTGACCAGGTGGCGGGTGGCTGCGATGCCGTCCACCGCGGCCATCCGCACGTCCATCAGCACCACGTCCGGCGTGAGCCTGCGCACCAGGCCCGGCACCTCGGCGCCGTCGGTCGCCTCGCCCACCACGGTGATGTCCGGTTCGGCGTCGAGAATCGCGCGCAGACCCGTCCGCACGAGCTCCTCGTCGTCCACCAGGAGCAACTTGATCATTGCGACATCATCTCGGATCCCCGCAGCGGAAGCCGTGCCGCCACCCGCCATTCCCGCTCCCCCGCGCCCGCCACCAGGTCACCGCGCAGAACGTGCACCCGCTCGCGCATCCCGGCGAGCCCGCGTCCGCCCCCCGGCCGGGCGTCCACACCTGCGCCGAGAGGGTTCGTCAGCTCCAGCTCGAGCACGCCTTCTCCCACCGCGACGCGGAGGGTCACCGGCACCGGCCCGGCATGGCGTAACGCGTTCGTGAGGCCTTCCTGGACGATCCGGTACGCCTCACGGGAGACCGCACGCGGCACCGCGTCCATCGATCCTCGTACCTCCACGTCCAGCGCCACCCCTGTCGACCGGGCACCGGCCAGCAGCGTGTCGAAATCGGCCAGGTCGGGGTGGGGCCCGCGGTCCGTACCGGAAGCGCCGTCGCGCAGCAGTCCGAGTACGTGGTCGAGGTCCTCCAGAGCGCCCCGGCCCGCCTCGGCGATGGCGTCGAGCGCGCGGGCGACGAACGCGGGGTCGCTGTCGAGCACCCGGGCGGCGGCGCCCGCCTGCAGCGTGGTGACGGTCAGTGCGTGGCCCACCGAATCGTGCAGTTCCCGCGCCAGCCGGTTGCGCTCCGCCAGCGCCCGCTCGGCCTCCCGCACCTGGGCGAGCTCGACGGCCATCCGCTCGGCGGGCGAGGGCCCGAGCACCCGCGGAGCGAGGCGGGCGAGCACCGCCCCGCCGGTCGACACAGCGTGAAGGAGAACGATCGGGAGCGCCACTCCCAGGACCGGCAGCCAGGCCCCGGCGAGCCCGGTGGGAAACGGGCCGAGCTCGCGCCATGGCGCGACGAGGAAGCCGACGCTCGCCGGCAGGACGACGAACGCCACGAGTGCGGTGAGCCCGCCTGCTGCGAGATTGACCAGCAGCCAGCCGGCGGCACGCCGACGACCCGGCCACGCGTCGAGTGTTCCGGGATCGGGATCGGGCACGACGGCGCCGAGCAGGGCGCGGGCGGCGGTGATCTCCAGGGCGCGAACGCCCGGCACCAGCGCTACCCCCACAGCCATGGCGGTTGCCGGCACGAGCAACAGCAAGAGGTCCAGCGGCCGCAGATCCCCGGCCTTCACCGCGGCGACGAACAGCGCCACGAGCCCCAGGTACGGCAGCAGCAGCACCGCGCCCAGCAACAGGTGCACGAACCGGCGGTAGGCCAGCCCCGACGTGACGGGGGCCAGGAGCAACCGCAGTGTGCGGGACACCCCACGATCGTCGCAGAACCGGACATCGACGGCCTTCCCCCGCGGGAGGGAGTCGGATCACTCCGTCGCGGGGGCCGGCACACGCGGGGTGATCGTTGGTGCGGACGGGCGGCCGCGGATAACGCGACCGCGGGCTGGCGAGCCCGGAAGAAGCCAGGCCCGGACCGGCGAGGGCCTTCCCGATGACCGTTGGTGGGGGACGCGGAGTTGCGGATGACACGGCTGCCCGGCCCGACCGTTGATCATGGGGGAGGCTCACGCCGGAGTTGGCACCTCCACGACCTCGATCCGCACCCGCTTGTTCCCCTTGCCCTTCGACTCCGTGCCGGTCACCCGGACTGCGCCGACCTCGGCGGTGCTCGCGACGTGCGTGCCGCCGTCGGCCTGCTTGTCGAGACCCACGATGTCGATCACGCGCAGGGGGTCGATCTCGCGCGGAATGAGGTTCGCCGCCGTGCGGATCAGGGCGGGGTCGGCGTCGGCGGCGTCGCGGCCGAGGAACTCCACCACCACGGCGCGGGCGGCGGCGAGTTCGTCGTTGATCCGCCCCTCCAGGCGCCTGCCCAGCTCTGCCGAGATCGACTCGAGGGGGAAGTCCAGCCTGCCCGAGCCCGGTTCCATGTTGCCGCCGGTGACGGGGATCGCGAACTCCGACCAGACCACGCCGCAGAGCACGTGCAATGCGGTGTGGGTGCGCATCAGGAGGTGGCGGCGGTTCCAGTCGAGTTCGCCCGCCACCTCGGCGCCCTCACCGGGCAGCTCGGGCGCGTCGAGCCAGTGCCAGATCCGGCCGCCCTCCCGCTTGACGCGGGTGACGGCGGCGGGACCGGCACCCCAGTCGAGAGTGCCGAGATCGTGCGGCTGCCCGCCACCGCCCGGATAGAACGCGGTGCGCGCCAGCACCACCCGGCCGGTCTCCCGGTCGACCTCGGTGATCGCGGCATCGAAGGAACGGCGATAGGCGTCGGTGGCGAAGAGCTCCTCGGTCACGCCCGCAGACTAGGACCGCCGCGCTCAGGCACCGTTTCGGGCGTCGAGCAGGACGTCGCGGTCGAAGCACGTCCGCTCGCCTGTGTGGCACGCGGCGCCGGTCTGGTCGACGATCACGAGTACGGCATCGCCGTCGCAGTCCAGCCGCACCTCGTGCACCTGCTGGACGTTGCCGGACGTGTCGCCCTTCACCCAGTACTCCTCGCGCGAGCGCGACCAGTAGGTGGCCCGGCCGGTGGTGAGCGTGCGATGCAGCGCCTCGTCGTCCATCCAGGCCACCATCAGCACCTCCCCGGTGCCGCGCTGCTGGGCGATCGCACAGACCAGCCCGTCGGCGTTGCGCTTGAGCCTGGCCGCGACGGCCGGATCGAGCGCTGAGACCTCGACCCTCGTCATCGCACCTCCACGAGACCGGTGCGCAGGCCGTCCTTGACGTCCTTGATCCGCAGCTGCCCGAAGTGGAAGACGCTGGCCGCGAGCACCGCGTCGGCTCCCGCCTGCACCGCCGGCAGGAAGTGCTCCACGGTGCCGGCACCACCACTCGCGATCACGGGGACGTCAACGACGGCCCGGACCGCGGCGATCATGCCGAGGTCGAACCCGGCTCGGGTGCCGTCGGCGTCGATCGAGTTGAGCAGGATCTCCCCCACGCCGAGCTCCTGGCCGCGGGCGGCCCACTCGACGGCGTCGATCCCGGTGCCGCGCCGTCCGCCGTGGGTGGTGACCTCCCAGCCCGACGGGGTCGGCTCGCTGCCCTCCGGCACCGTGCGGGCATCGACGGACAGCACGATGCATTGCGCGCCGAACCGGCGGCTGGCCTCGTGCAGCAGCTCCGGGCGCGCGATCGCCGCGGTGTTGATGCTGACCTTGTCGGCACCGGCCCGCAGGAGCGTGTCGACGTCGTCCGTGGCGCGGATGCCACCACCGACCGTCAGGGGGATGAACACCTGTTCCGCGGTGCGGCGCACGACGTCGAGCATCGTGGCCCGCTCCCCCGACGACGCCGTGACGTCGAGGAACGTGAGCTCGTCGGCACCCTCGGCGTCGTAGATGCGCGCCATCTCGACCGGATCGCCCGCGTCACGCAGGTCGGCGAAGTTGACGCCCTTCACCACCCGCCCCGCATCGACGTCCAGGCAGGGGATGACGCGCACTGCGACGCCCATCAGCCGGCCGCCCGTCCGGCGGCGTC
>DASYES010000419.1:0-7902 GCA_036498885.1 Pseudonocardia sp. | reverse complement strand
TCTGGATCCAGTTCCCGTCGGCGTCGGTGCCTCGGGCGACGCCGCCGCCCGTGGTGAAGGCGATCGCCCCGCCGCCGCTGCCGTCGGCGTTGCGGAGGAACTGGGCGATCTCGACGGCGCCCGTCGCGCCGACGTCGATGGAGGCGCGCTGCACGTCACGACGCCCGTCCCACGGAGCGCCGGTCGCGGTGCAGGAGTCCCCGGCGTTGCCGATCGAGCAGGTGGCGAGCCCGCCCATACCTGCCCGGGTCGGCATGTACTCCGCGCCGTCGCAGCCCGTGCAGGCGAGCTCGGCGCCCTCCGCGGTGCGGATCGTGCCGTAGCCGTCGGTGACCTTGATGTAGCCGCCCAGGCCTGCTGCGTTCCGCGTGAGGATCTCGACGCGATCCGCTGTGCCCGTGCCGGCGACGCCGAAGAACGTGTCACCCTCGGCCGAGGTGAAGTGACCCGCACCGGTGAACGTGATCCTGGCCGGGTTGCCGTTGCCGTCGCGGCCGGTGATCTCACCCCAGGCGCCCTCGACGGTCAGGTGGTCCACACCGGCCTTACCCGGCAGCTTCGCTCCCGTGTAGACGCATCCGCCGTTGCAGGTGGACGTGAAGGGCGAGCCGGCCGGGTCGCTCAGCCGGAAGGTGTTGACCGGGTTGTCCGACGTCGCGCGCCGCGTGTACCGGACCGTCTCTCCGGTGCGCCCGTTGGTGACGCTTCCGCTGCCGCGAACCCAGCCGCCCCCGTTCCCGCGCGCATCCCGAGCCAGGCGGACGCCGTCCGAGCCGGTGGCGCTGTCGCGCTCGTCGGACCCGGGATCGGTCGGCATGGACCCGGAGAAGCCGTCGCCCGGGTCGTAGCCGACCCGCTCACCGCCCTCGGTGGACTCGTTCACCCCGTTCTTGCACGGCGCCGGGCAGGTGCCCCCTCGAACGTTCTCGCCCTTCGGCTTGATCTTCCACACGACGTTGCCGTCGGCGTCACGCTCGATCTGCACGGCCCGGTCGTCGGGGCCCAGCTCCTCGATCGGGATGGGCTTCCCGTTCTTGTCGACGGGCTGACCCGAGCCCGGCTGCACGTACTTGTCGAAGGAGTTGCCCCCGCTGTGCTCGACGCAGCTACCGGTGCCGGTGCACCAGCCCCGCCCACCGCCGTTCGGGCCGGGCACCGCTTCGGCGCGCGCACCGCAGGTGCCTCCCGAGGACCCGCCTCCCACGCACTTTGCGTGGCCCCACGCCTCCCAGTAGCCGCCGCGCTCCGGATCCTCGGCACGGGCGTGCATCTCGGCCTCCGCCGAGAAACTCGTGGTGCAGTTCGCGGCGCCGGAGCAGGACGCGGATGCCTGCGCAAAACCCGGTCCCGCGACGGCCTGGGCCGAGACTCCGACACCTCCGCCACCCATACCGCCCCCACCGGAGCCGTGGGCGTAGGCCTCGGCCTCGCTGTGGCTGCCGTGGGGCCCCTTCCAGGAGTCGGATGCGAAGGCCGTGGCCGAGTAGGAGTGGCTGCAGCTGGTGCCGGGTGTGCCGGTGCACGAGGCCGAGGCCTGCGCGTACCCGGGCCCCGCGACGGCCCGCGCGCTGACGGCGACCCCACCACCACCCATACCGCCGCTGCCCGACCCGCGAGCCGACGCCGATGCCGACGAGCCGGCGGCAGAGGCGGATGCCGAGACGGCGGCCGAGTAGGAGTGGCTGCAGGTCGTGCCTGCAGTGCCGAGGCACGACGCCGAGGCCTGCGCGAAGCCCGGCCCGGCGGCTGCGGCGGCGGTGGTCAACACCTGGCCCGCGCCGAACGTGCCCCCACCGAAACCGGTGGCCGTGGCGTGGGTAGCGCCGCCCGCCGAATCGCTGCTGTGGGCACGGTAGGAGTAGCGGCAACCGGAGCCCGCGCTGCCCTGGCAGGCCGCGGCGGCCATGGCGAACCCATCGCTGGTCTGAGCCGCCGCGCTGGTGGCGCACCAACCGCTGCCGGCGCCCCCACCGGACCCGCAACCGGCGTCGGCGGTTGCCTGGTGGTTGCCGGTGCTGCTCTGCGCGCTGGACCGTGCGGCGATGCGATGGCTGCACGCCGATCCCACGGTGCCGGCGCAGTTCGCGGACACCTCGGCGCCGGTTTCGCTCGCCCCGACCCGGCTGGAGCCGCCGCACATGCCGTTCGGGCCCGCGGTGCAGTCGGTGCGGCTGGATGTGGTGTGAACGGCGCTCCCACCCGCGCTGCGGGCGTTGCCCTGGGTGTGGGTGGTGCAGCCGGTCCCGGCGCAACTGGCGGTGACCTCGGCGACGTCGCGGGCGGCGAACCCACCTGTCGCGGACCGGCAGCCACCGGCCGTCGCGCAGGACGCCGTGGCCAGGGCGCGTACGTTCGTCGCGCCGACCGCCTCGGTGCGCGACGAGGTGCGGGTGGCACAGCCCGTCGCGGTGCCGTTGTCGCAGGTGGCCACGACCGAGGCGCTGGTCGTGGCGAACCGGGCGGCCGGGTCGCGATCCGTGCCGACCGTCGCCGACGTGCCGGCGGAGATCTGGGCCTGGCAGGCGGTGGTGGCGTCGCACCCGGTCTCGCCGCCGGCGCTGCTGCGGCTCTGGCGGCCCTGGGGGCCTGCGCTCACGTCCGCGGTGCCGGTCATCCGGCCGGTGCATCCGGCCTCCGGGCAGGTCAGCATCGAGCTGGTCTGCCCGCTACCCGAGTAACCCGGGCTCGTCTTCGCGCCCTGCGCCACACCCGCGCTGCGGACCACGCTGGCTGCTGCATCACTGCTGACCGCGCACCCGCTCGCCGCGGACGTGCACGTCGCTTCGGTACGCGAGACGCCCGGGAAGCCCGAGGTGCGGCCCGTGGTCGTGGCGGTGCAGCTCGCGCCTGCGCAGAGCGCGGCGGCGGAGGAGTCCGACAGCGTCGCCGGGGCGTTCTCGACCGGCTTCGCCGCCAGTTCGGCTGCGTCGATCGCCGCCTTCTGCGCCGCCTCGGCGACCGTGGCCGCGTCGGTGGCTGCCTTCTTCTGCTCGGTGGTCGCGCCGGGCTCGGCCGCGACCTGTGCTGCCAGCTCGGCCTGCCGGCGGGCCTCGGTGGCCTGCTGACCGGCCTGCTCGGCAGCGCTGTTCTGCCGCTCCGCGACGATGTCGGCCACAACCTGGCCGGACCCCGCGCTGGAGCTGGTCTGCGCCTGGCAGGCACTGGGGCCGCCGGCACAGCGTGCAGCCGTGGTGGAGACGCCCTCCGGCGGGCCCCGAGCTCCACCGGCCCCGGCCAGCGTGCTTGGGCCGTCGCTGCCGGAGGCCGAGCTGCCGGCGGTACCGCGGCAGTCCGCGGCGCTGCCGTCGCAGTCCAGTGTGGCCGACACCATCGTCCAACTGGACGCGCCTGGCACCGTCGGTCCACCGGAGTTCGCCGACGAGCCCGGCGCAGTCGGGGCCGGCGGGGTGGCCGGCTGGGCCTGACCCGGCACCTGGACCGGCTGGTCGTCCGCCGGAGCCTGCTCGTCAGCAGATCCCGTGGTGCCGGAGCTGACCGAGGCGTTCGAGGTCGAGCGTGCCTGCACCAGCGCAGCGATGACGTTCGCGTCCGGACCCGACGACGCCCCCGAGTTGGTCACCGCCTGGCAGACGCCACCCGACACACCCTCACAGGAACCCTCGCTGTACGAGCCGCGCGGGTCCGGCGACACCGCGGGGTCCGTGGCGGTGGCAGCGCTCGACACGCGACCGGTGCAGGCCTGCTGTCCCTCACAGGACAGGGTCGCCCCGGCCGCGGAGGCCGCCGAGGGGCCTGCCGTCAAACGCGCGGTGTTCACCTGCGACCGCTCGGCCGCGACCGGTGCCGCCGTCTCCCGGCTCATGGGCCCGTCGGCCTGCGGCTGCGGGCTCCGGGGCTGACCGCTCAGGGCGAGCGCAGCGCCCGAGCCGGTCGACGCGTTCGAGACAGACTGCACATCGCAGCCACCGGTGCCCGCCGTGCAACTCGCCGTGCCGGTCGACGTCCGCAGCTTTCCGCCCGCGACCGCGCCGTCCCACGCGCTCGAACCGGTGTGGACCGTGCCCGAGCAATCCACTCCCGACGGGCAGACGAGGAGCGCGCTCGACGAGGACGTGGACGTCGGCCCACTGGTCGGCTGACCCGCCACCGGACGTCCGGTCGCCGGGTCGACCACCACGAAGTCCGGGGCCGACGAGCCGGACGAGCTGGTCTCCGCGTCGCATCCACCACCCGTGACGGTGCAGTCCGCACTCGCCGACGATCCGCGGGAATGCGGCGACACCGCGGTGTCCCGAGCACTCGTCGAGGAGGTCGCGGTTCCCCCGCAGTCACCCGCACCGCCGGAGCACTGAACGGAGGCGCCGGCGTTCGAGACGCTCACCGGACCCGTCACCGCACCCGCGGCGCCGCCCCCGGCAGCTGGGGTCCGGTCGCTCACGGTGGTGTCCGACTGCGCCGAGCACCCTGCGCCTGCGCCGCGTGCGGTGCAGTTCGACGATCCCGTGCTGTCCCGCACCCCCGTGACGTCCCCCGACGCCGAACCGGACGTCGTGCTCGCCGCCGAGCCCCCGCAGTCCGCACCGGCGCACTCGACCTGCGCCCCGGCCCGGCTCGATGCGCTCAGCTCCCGAGCCGCCTGCTGAACGGCACCGGCCGTGCCGAGCCCCGTCCTGGAGGAGACCGGGGCTGCACCGTCACTCACATCCGAGGCGGACTCGGCACTGCACACACCGGCCGACGCCTCGCAGTTCGACGAGCCCTTCGTCGCCCGCACCGGCGCTGCGCCACCCGCGGTCGCGACCGTCCCGGTGACGCGCCCCGTCGTCGCCGTGGTGCCCTTCCCGGAGCACGCCGTGGAGTCCCCGCAGTCCACCCGCGTACCTGACGAGCTGGATGCCGTGGCCACGCCATCGGTCAGAACCGCAGGCTGCACGGCGCCATCGTCGTCCGAGCCGACCCAGCGGACTTCACGCTCCTCGACCGGGCTGTCGACCTCGGTGCTGCTGTTCGCCCCGCACGCCCCGCCGGAGACATCGCAGGTGGCCGACCCGGTGCTCGTGCGCGCCGCGCCCTCCCGCAGCCCACTCGCCGTCCCTCCGGTCCTGCTCGCGCCCGTGCCGGTGCACCCGGCAGCCCCGTCGCAGTCCACGTCCGCGGTGGCCGCGCTGCTCCCACCGACGTCGGCGGCGCCGGCTGCCCGCGACTCGCTGTGCGTGCGGCAGGCCCCACCGGTGGCGGCGCAGGCCGCGGAGGCGTTCGTAGCCGCCTCCGGCGTGCCGGTCAGCGCCTGATCCCCGGCCGCACCCGCGGTCGCGCTCGCGTCACGAGGGGCGGCCTTGCGTCCGGTGTCCGTGCTGCTGGTCGAACGGCCTGTGCACGCGGCATCGCAGCTGACCTCCGCACCCGCCATGACCGCATCACGACCCGCGCGCGCTCCCCGATCCCCGAGGTCCGCGCCGTCTCCGAGATCCACCGTGCTGGAGGTGCCACAGCCACCGGCCGACTCGCAGTGCGCCGACCCGCTCCCCTGACTCCGCGACTCACCGCCGGTGGCGACAGGCTCGGTGCCGGCGGCCCGAATCGCAGCGGCCCCCCGCCCCGTGGCGGCCTGCCGCGCCTCGTCCCGATCGGGCCGAGACCCGGTGCTGCTGCTGTCACACACGCCGCCGTCGGTCCGGCATTGCGTCTGCGCTCCGGAGGAGTACGCGTACCCGGTCACATCGCACCGGCCGGTGCACGACGCCGACGCCGTGGCCACCTCACCGTCGGCATTGCGATGGGAAACGCTGCTCCCACAACCCTGATCAGCCGCGGACAACGTGCACGACGCCGAGCCCTTCGACTCCCCCGACGAGGTCTGCACCCCACACCCGGACGACACCCCGGCCAACGCCACACACCGGTCGGTGTCCTTTTCCCCGTCAGCGCCCCGGCTCACCGAACCACACGCAACGAACGCCCCGCTCGACCCGCACCCGGCCGCCGAGCCCTCACCACGGCTCCGGGACGGCACCGCATCCGACACCTCGTTGTCGGTGGCGGCCATCAGCTCATCGGTGGCCTCGTACACCTCATCGCGCTGCGCCTCGAACTTCGCAACGTTCTGCGCGTGCGCCTTCTTCGTGACGGTGCCCGCCGCGACCTTCTTCTCCTCCGCCGCCAACCGCTTCTCCTGCGCGGTCAGCTCACGGTGGCCGTCCACGACCTCATCGACCAGCTCAGCCCGCTCCGGCGACAGCTCCGCGCGATCCGCCGCGACCTGCTTCGCCAACTGCTGATGCTTCTTCTCGTCCTTCGCATACGCGGCCTTGGTCACCTCACCCGAAGCGACCTTCTTCTTCTCCGCCGCCAACGCCGCCTTGCTCTGATCAACCTCGATCCGGCCCTCGAGCACCCGCTCGGTCCGCTCCGGGGAATCGTCGTACTCCTGCCACTCCCCGAACCCGCCCACCGAGTACCGGTAGTCGCCCCGATCCGCGGGAGGACCACGGGGATCGGCCGCCGACGACACCCGCGACCGCAGCGGCGGCGCCTCCGCGAGCGCGGTCATCAGTGCGGCGTGCGTGGTGCGTGCGGCGCGGACGGCAGTGGCGTCATCTGCCGCGGCGCCGCCCTTCTTCTTCCCGGCCTTCTGCACGGTCTCCAGAACGGCCTTTCCGCCGATCTTGCCGAGCGCTGTCTCGGCGATCTTCACAAGCGCATCGGTACGACCGGCCCTGTCGGCAGCCGGCGCCTTCGCAGCGATCTCCGCGAGGGCGTTCTCGGCAGCACGGGCCGCCTTGTCCGCAACTGCTTCGGGTGCCTTCCCTGCGACCTTCACCCGAGCCGTCTCCGGAGAACGGCCGGCTTTCTCGGCGGCTACGCCGGGGGTCTTCCCGATAACCTTCGCGATGGCCGCCCCGGCAGCACGGCCGGCGTTGTCGGCGGCTGCACCGCGGATCTTCTCGGCGGTCGTGCGCGAGGTCTTCTCTGCGGCCTTCTTCCCGGCAGCCGTCGTGAATGTCTCGAGCGCCGCTCCAGCCGTCCTCGTGGTCCGCTTCGCGACATCGTCGGTGAGGGCGGTGCGCACCTTCTCCGCGAGCTTGCGCGTCTCCGCCGGGCCCAGTTTCGTCGTGCGCTTCTCGCCTGCCTTTGTGCTGAGCGTTGTCCTGGCCCGCTCGGCGATCTCCGTTTCCAGCGAGGTGGCGGCCGTTGCGCGCGCGATCGGACGTGGCGCCTTCTTCGGCTCCGTCGACGACTCCTCGCGAGTAGCTGCACGCCCATCGCTCAGCTTCCGCGCGTCGGCGTTCTTCCCGGCGGACGCCGCTGCCGATCGCGAGGGGACCTTCTTCCCATCGTCTTTCCCGCGGTCGGCCTTCTTCGCGTCGGACGCCTTCCGCCCCACGGACTCGCCCGACTTCACCTCGCCCGACGCGGCGCTCTTCTTCGCTGCGGCCTTCCGCCTTTCGGCGGTGGCGCTCGCCGGCCTCCCGGAGATCTCCTCAGCTCTCTCGTCGCCGGACCGCTGCGCCGACTCCGTCCCGCCGGACGTCTCGGTCCGCTTCCGCTCCGCCTTGTCACCGGACCTCTTCGTCTCCGGCTTCTCGGTCGTCTTCTTCGCGGACGCGGGCTTGGCGTCCACCTTCGCGATCATCGCCTTCTTCTCGGGCGCCGCTTTCTTCTCGGGCGCCGCCTTCTTCTCCGAAGACTTCTTCTTCTCGGTCGTCTTCTTCTCGGTCGTCTTCTTCTCGGACGACTTCTTCTCCGATGCACCGGAATCCGAGCCACCGCTCTTTCCACCGGCGGGCCTGCTGCTACCTCCCTTCAGCACGCCCTGCCCCGCAACGACCGGGACCGCTACCGCAGCCGACGCGGGCGAGGCAGCCAGGAAGGCCGCTCCCACCCACAGCACGACGACAGCGCCCGCCAGCCCGAGCACCCAGCGCATCACCCAGAGCAACC
>DASYES010000418.1:0-7321 GCA_036498885.1 Pseudonocardia sp. | reverse complement strand
TCCTCGCGGCCGGCATGGACGGCTTCAACCGCGTCTGGGAGAGCCCGGAAACCCTTCCGACCCGCGCCGAGCTCGCCGACCCGGGCGCCTGGCTGCGCCGCATCCACGGCTAGCCCCCGCGAGTCGCCCGTTCCGCGCGCGCGAGTCGCCCCGCCCACCCCCGCGAGTCGCCCGTTCCGCGCGCGCGAGTCGCGGTACGCGATGTGCAGGGCCGCTCGCGTTCTCCGGGGGGACCTGGCCGGACCCGGACGAGCGGCCCTCCTGTCCGGTAGGGCCGGACCAACGCGCCGGTGTGGTACGGCAGGTTTGTCTGTCTCCGGCAGACTCGCCCCCAGGAACCTTGGGGTGCGGGCGGACAGAGAGAGCAGGAGGGCTGGTGGCCGAGCGGGCAGAGCGGCGCGTCGACCCGGCGGTGGCCGAGGTCCGGCGTGCCGTCCGGGCTGCGCTCGGGGCGCTGCCCGCCGCCTACCGCGCCGCCCCGCTACTGGTGGCTTGCTCCGGTGGCGCCGATTCGCTCGCACTGGCCGCCGCCGCGCTGGCAGTCCGCGACGAGCGGGACGTGCACGCCGCCGTCGTCGATCACGGCCTGCAGGAGGGCTCGGCGGAGCGCGCGGCGATGACCGCGGATCAGCTGATCAGCATGGGGGCCGTAGCGTCGGTGCATCGCGTGCGTGTGGACGGCCCCGGCGGGATGGAGGCGGCGGCGCGCCGCACCCGCTACCTCGCGCTCCGCGCCGCTCGCCCGCACCCGGACGCACCGGTCCTGCTCGGGCACACGCTCGACGACCAGGCCGAGACGGTGCTGCTCGGGCTGGGTCGGGGATCAGGTCCGCGGTCGCTGGCCGGCATGCGGGAGTGGGACCCGCCGTGGTTGCGCCCGTTCCTCGGGGTGCGACGGTCCGTCACGGTGGCGGCCTGCGCGGCGTGGGGCCTCGAGGTGTGGGACGACCCACACAACGTCGACCCGAGGTTCACACGGGTGCGGCTGCGGCGCGAGGTGCTGCCGCTGCTGGAGGATGTGCTCGCGGGGGGTGTGGCCGCAGCGCTCGCGCGCACCGCGGCCCAGCTCCGCGAGGACGTCGACACGCTGGACGCGCTCGCCGCCGCGTTGCTCGCCGAGATCCGGGAGGGCGACGCGCTGCGCGTCGAACCGCTCACGGCGGCGCCGCCCGCCCTGCGCAGGCGAGTGCTGCGATCGTGGCTGCTGAGCTGCGCGGTGACCACCCTCACCGATACGCAGCTGCGTGCCGCTGATCTCCTCGCAGGTCAGGGTCCGGATCGTGGCGGTGTGGCCCTCCCCGGTGGGTTGGAGCTGGTGCGGGAGCGTGGCAGGCTCTCCCTGCGCCCGGTCCGCTGGCATTCCGGCTGATCTTCCCCGATACCTGCAGGAGGACGTCCGCGTGTATGACGGCGACATCGCCACGACCCTGGTCACCGAACAGGCGATCCGCGACAAGATCGCGGAGCTGGCGGCTCAGATCGGGGCCGACTACGTGGCCGAGGATGCGGAGTCGGACCTGCTGCTCGTCGGGGTCCTGAAGGGCGCCGTCATGTTCATGACCGACCTCGCGAGGGCGCTCCCGCTCCCGGTGCAGCTCGAGTTCATGGCCGTCACCTCCTACGGCTCGGCCACGTCGTCCTCCGGGGTGGTGCGCATCCTCAAGGACCTCGACCGTGACATCGCGGGGCGCAACGTGCTGATCGTCGAGGACATCATCGACTCGGGGCTGACGCTGTCCTGGCTGCTCAAGAACCTGGAGTCGCGCCAGCCCGCCTCATTGCAGGTGTGCACGCTCCTGCGCAAGCCGGACGCGGTGAAGGTCGACGTCCCGGTGAAGTACGTGGGCTTCGACATACCCAACGAGTTCGTCGTGGGCTACGGCCTCGACTACGCCGAGCGCTACCGCGATCTCCCCTTCATCGGCACGCTCGACCCCTCCGTGTACGCCTGAACCCGCCGCTCAACCGACCGGCGGCCCGGCGGGCGCGGCAAGCTCGCGGACCGGCACGCGGGCGGCGTCGAACTGCTCCGTGCCGAGCACGAGCTCGACGTCGCCGAGACCACCGTTGGCGCTGGCGTACCCCAGTGCGCCCGCGAGGTCGCTCACCCCGTTGCTGACGGGCAGCGGGGCGAGGTTGAGGGTCGACAGAATCCCGACGGCGTCGCCCTGCTCGTCGACGAAGGCACTGCCGGAGTCACCGGGGATGCCCGGTGTGAGCGTGTAGACCTGGTGGCTTCGGCCACCACCGGCCTCGGCGGCGCTGATCCCGGCTTTCGGGCTCAGTGCGCTGATTCCACCCCGCAAGGGTGAGTTTCCGTAGCTGAATACCTGCTCACCGGTGGTGAGTCCGTCCGTGTCGATGCCGGTGGGCCCGCCGAAGAAGGGAATGCTCGGGTTGACGTCCGTCACGTCGTCGGGCGCGATCTCGACCAGGGCGAAGTCGTTGTAGGCGCAGATGTCGGGGTCGGTCTCACCGTTCTCCTGCATCGTGATCCAGGAGCTGTACGCGAGCGTCCCGCTGCGGTCGGAGCCGTCCGCCGCCTCGATCGTGACGGGCGTGCCGAGCGGGAGGCTGCCCGAGTCGCATCCGTTCGTCTCCGTGGCCTCGCCGGTGCCGGCGCAGTGCGCGGCTTGGCCGAGGAACGTCCTGTCGCCGGTGGCGAAGACGAAGTTGCTGGTACAGGCCCCGCCACCGATGGTGTCTGTGACGACGCCGGGGTGGATCAGGGCCGTGTCCGCTGGCGCCCACTCGGCCGGTGCCGGTGCCGCGGATGCGGCCGGTGCGGCGAACGCGCCGAGCGCCACCGCGCACAGTGCGACACTCACCGCGACACCACGAACCCGCACCGTCATGAGCTCTCCCCCGCCGCCGGCCCCGCGGTCGATGTTGATCACCGACCGCGGGCAACGTAACGAGGGCGCTCTGTGTGGGATACCCCGGGTTGCCGGGAATGGTGGGGTGGGAACTCGGATTCCCTTCCGGCCGTTGTACCAGCACGTACCCAAGTGGGGCATACCGATCGACGTCGACGACGCGGCTTGAGCTCAGGACCGCTATCCTGGCGGACTCAGGGCCGGTCAGTGTGCTGCGCCGGGTCTCCGTCGGAGAATCTCGCCAGGGAGGGTGAAGGCCGCCACGGCCGAAGCTGCATGGACCGCAAGCGCCTGCTCCGCAACCCGCTGATCTGGATCCTCGCCGCGATCCTGGTCTATTTCACGTTCAGCGTGCTCTTCGACGACACGCGCGGCTACACCCAGGTGCCCACGTCCGTCGCGCTCAGCCAGATAAACAGCGGCAACGTCAAGGACGCGCTGATCGAGGACAACGAGCAGCAGCTCCGCCTCACTCTGAACCAGCCCGTCAACGGCGGCACACAGGTCATCACCCAGTACCCGGCGCAGACCAGCGGTTCCATCGTCCAGGCGCTGGAGGCGGCTCCCAACAAGCCGTCGTTCAACACGGTCGTGCGCCAGGAGTCGTTCCTGACCACGATCCTGATCTACCTCATCCCGCTCGGCCTGGTGCTGCTCATCCTCTTCTGGATGATGAACAACGCCCAGGGTGGCGGCAACCGGGTGATGTCGTTCGGCAAGTCGAAGGCCAAGCAGCTCAGCAAGGACATGCCGAAGACCACCTTCGGTGATGTCGCGGGGGCCGACGAGGCCGTCGAGGAGCTTGTCGAGATCAAGGACTTCCTGCAGAACCCCGCCCGCTACCAGGCGCTCGGTGCGAAGATCCCGAAGGGCGTGCTCCTGTACGGACCGCCCGGCACCGGCAAGACGCTGCTCGCGCGTGCTGTCGCGGGCGAGGCGGGCGTGCCGTTCTACACGATCTCCGGTTCCGACTTCGTCGAGATGTTCGTCGGCGTCGGTGCCTCTCGGGTGCGCGATCTGTTCGAGCAGGCCAAGCAGAACTCGCCCTGCATCATCTTCGTCGACGAGATCGACGCGGTCGGGCGCCAGCGCGGCGCCGGCCTCGGCGGTGGCCACGACGAGCGCGAGCAGACGCTCAACCAGCTGCTGGTCGAGATGGACGGGTTCGACGCCCGTGGCGGCATCATCCTGATCGCGGCCACCAACCGCCCCGACATCCTCGATCCCGCACTGCTGCGCCCGGGCCGGTTCGACCGTCAGATCCCGGTCAGCGCCCCCGACCTCGCCGGCAGGCGCGCGATCCTGGCCGTGCACTCCAAGGGCAAGCCGTTCGCCAACGACGTCGACTTCGAGGGCCTGGCCAAGCGCACGGTCGGCATGTCCGGTGCCGACCTCGCCAACGTCATCAACGAGGCCGCCCTGCTCACCGCGCGGGAGAACGGCACGCTGATCACCGGCGCGGCCCTGGAGGAGTCCGTGGACCGCGTCGTCGGCGGTCCGCGACGCAAGAGCAAGATCATCTCCGAGCAGGAGAAGAAGATCACCGCGTACCACGAGGGTGGGCACGCCCTGGCGGCGTGGGCGATGCCGGACCTCGAGCCGGTCTACAAGCTCACGATCCTGCCGCGCGGGCGCACCGGCGGCCACGCCCTCGTCGTCCCCGAGGACGACAAGGGCCTGATGACCAGGTCCGAGATGATCGCCCGGCTGGTGTTCGCGATGGGTGGCCGCTCGGCGGAGGAACTCGTCTTCCACGAGCCCACCACCGGCGCCTCCTCCGACATCGACCAGGCCACCAAGATCGCCAAGGCGATGGTCACCGAGTACGGCATGAGCGCGCGGCTGGGCGCCGTACGCTACGGCCGCGACCAGGGCGACCCGTTCCTCGGTCGGTCGATGGGCAACCAGGCCGACTACTCGCTCGAGGTAGCCCACGAGATCGACGAGGAGGTGCGCGCGCTCATCGAGGCGGCGCACACCGAGGCGTGGGAGATCCTCAACACCTACCGGGACGTCCTGGACGACCTCGTCTTCGAGCTCCTGGAGAGGGAGACGCTCAACCGCAGAGACCTCGAGCGGATCTTCGACAGGGTCGAGAAGCGGCCGCGGATCACCGCGTTCAACGACTTCGGCGGACGCACCCCGTCCGACAAGCCGCCGATCCAGACGCCGGCCGAGCGGGCGAGGGAGCGTGGCGAGCCCTGGCCACCGCTCACCGAGCCGTCGCGCCAGCCGGCTCCGGTCGGTTCCTACCCGGGTGGCGGCGGCCACCCGGTGCCCACACCGGGCCCCAACGGTGGCCCGGTGCCCGCACCCGGCCCGGCCGGCGGTTATCCCGGTGGCAACCCCGGGCAGCCGCCGTTCCCGGCAGCCGCCCCGGCCCCCGCCGGGTACGGGCAGCCTTCGGCTCCGCAGCAGGGACGGGGTGCCGGGCAGCAGCCCAATTCCGGGGCGCCCGGTTCGGGTCAGCCCAACTCCGTGCAGCCCAACTACGGAGCTCCGGCCGACTGGCGCCCTGCCACCACCCCGCACGGCCAGCCGTGGCCCCCTGCGGGGCAGTGGCAGCAGCCGCAGCAGCCGCAATGGCCGCAGCAGCCCGCTCCGCCCGCCGCAGGCAACGGCCACGGCGACGCGCCTGCTCCACCTCCCGAGCCGCCGCGCGAGAACGGCAAGGGTCCGGACGAGGACGGGTCACGCTGAGCTGGGAGGCGTTGGGCGACACCGGGGCATTCGCACCTGAAACCTTCGAAAAAGCAGCAGCGAACGGAAGACCGACGATGGACCGGCCCCGTGCCGAGGCAGCCGTACGCGAGTTGCTGATCGCGATCGGCGAGGACCCGGACCGCGACGGGCTCCGCGACACGCCGGCCCGAGTCGCGAGGTCCTACGAAGAGATGTTCGCCGGCCTCTACGCCGATCCGGACTCCGTGCTGGAGAAGACCTTCGACGAGCATCACCAGGAACTGATCCTCGTCAAGGACATCCCGATGTTCAGCACCTGTGAGCATCATCTGGTCCCGTTCCACGGGATGGCACACGTCGGCTACATCCCGAACGTCGACGGACGGGTCACCGGCCTCTCCAAGATCGCCCGGTTGGTCGACCTCTACGCGCGCCGCCCTCAGGTGCAGGAACGGCTCACCGGGCAGGTCGCCGACGCACTCGTGCGCAAGCTGTCGCCTCGCGGCGTGATCGTCGTGATCGAGGCGGAACACCTCTGCATGGGCATGCGCGGGGTCCGGAAGCCGGGTTCGCGCACCACCACCTCGGCGGTGCGGGGGATGTTCCAGTCCTCGTCCACATCGCGCGCCGAGGCGCTGGCGCTGATCAGGAGCGGGTGAGGCGGGTGGTTGCCCGCACGGACCCGCCCGGACTGCCCCGGCCCGGGCGGTGCGTGGTGATGGGTGTCCTCAACGTCACGTCCGACTCGTTCTCCGACGGGGGCCGCTATCTCGACCGCGACCACGCGGTGGCCCACGGCGTCGAGATGCACGAGGCGGGCGCCGACCTCGTCGACGTGGGTGGTGAGTCCACACGCCCCGGCGCGCAGCGGATCGAGGCCGACGTCGAAAAGGCCCGTGTCCTGCCGGTGATCCGGGATCTGGTGGCCGAGGGCGTGCGGGTCAGCATCGACACCACGCGGGCCGCGGTCGCCGAGGCGGCCGTCGAGGCCGGCGCGCAGGTGGTCAACGACGTCTCCGGCGGGCTCGCCGACCCTGCGATGGCAGCCACGGTCGCCCAGGCCCGAGTCCCGTTGATCCTGATGCACTGGCGGGGCCCGAGCGACCGGATGAACTCCCTCGCCACCTACGAGGACGTCGTCGGCGAGGTACGCGACGAGCTCGTGGCCAGGGTGGATGCCGCGGTGCTGGCCGGTGTCGAGCCGTCGTGCCTGGTGCTCGACCCCGGCCTGGGCTTCGCGAAGACCGCGGCGCACAACTGGGCGTTGCTGCGCAGGCTCGACGTGCTCACGGACCTCGGATTTCCCGTGCTGGTGGGCGCGTCCCGCAAACGCTTCCTCGGCCAGTTGCTCGCCGGCGCCGACGGCACGCTGCGGCCGTTCCGCGAGCGGGACGTGGCCACGGCGGCGGTCAGCGCGCTGGCGGCCTCCAGCGGCGCGTGGGGGGTCCGGGTGCACGACGTGCACGACACGCTCGACGCGGTCGCGGTGGCCGCCGCGTGGCAGCTGGGACGATCTCCGGCGCGAGCAGCCCCACAGGACGGCTCATGAACGAGCGTGCAAGTGAATCATCGGCACAGCGCGAGCGTGCGAGCGAATCATTGACGCAGCGCGCGCGCGAAGCGCCGGGCGAAAGCAGCGAGGGCGTGCGATGAGTGAGCAGCGTGCGATGAGCGACCGGATCGAGCTGCGCGGCCTGCGGGTCCGCGCGAACCACGGGGTGTTCGACCACGAGCGGCGTGACGGACAGGACTTCGTCGTGGAC
>DASYES010000417.1:0-1708 GCA_036498885.1 Pseudonocardia sp. | reverse complement strand
ACGCACTGCTGCCCGGCTTCCCCGGGATGCACGGCCCGCGCGACGCGCTTGAGTACGGCGTGAAGCTGGCCGGCGCGACGCTGTTCTTCGTCGATCTCGGCGTCGACACCGGGCCGATCATCGCCCAGGTCGCGGTCAAGGTCGCCGACGACGACACCGAGCACACCCTCACCGAACGCATCAAGGACGTCGAACGTCGACAGCTCGTCGACTCCGTCGGCCGCCTGGTCCGCGACGGATGGACCATCGAAAGCAGGAGAGTGAGGTTCGGGTGACCCGGATCGCGATCAAGCGTGCGCTGATCAGCGTCTATGACAAGACGCGCGTGGCGGATCTGGCTACCGGCCTGCACGCGCTCGGTGTCGAGATCGTGTCCACCGGCTCCACCGCGCAGCGCATCGCCGACGCGGGTGTGCCCGTCACGCCGGTGGAGGCGCTCACCGGCTTCCCCGAGTGCCTCGACGGCCGGGTCAAGACCCTGCACCCTCGGGTGCACGCCGGGCTGCTCGCTGACACGCGGCGCCCGGAGCACGTCGAGCAGCTCCGTGGGCTCGACATCGCTCCGTTCGACCTGCTGGTGTCGAACCTCTATCCGTTCACGGAGACGGTCGCGTCGGGTGCCACGCCTGCTGAGTGCGTGGAGCAGATCGACATCGGTGGGCCGGCGATGGTCAGGGCGGCGGCGAAGAACCACGACAGCGTGGCCGTCGTCGTCGAGCCTGCCCGCTACGACTGGGTGCTCGAGCAGGTGAAGAACGGCGGCTTCGAGCTCGCCCAGCGGCGGCTGCTCGCCGTGGCGGCGTTCCGGCACACCGCCACCTACGACATCGCGGTGGCGTCCTGGATGGGCAACGTTCTCGCGCCCGACCCCGAGGCCGGCGTGTTCCCGTCCTGGGTGGGTGCCTCGTGGGAGCGCGTCGCGCCCCTGCGCTACGGCGAGAACCCGCACCAGGGGGCTGCGCTGTACGTCTCGGGGCAGCCCGGCCTCGCCGCGGCGGAGCAGTTGCACGGCAAGGAGATGTCCTACAACAACTACGTCGACGCCGACGCCGCGTGGCGGGCCGCCCACGACCACGACGCGCCCTGCGTCGCGATCATCAAGCACGCCAACCCGTGCGGCATCGCCGTCGGCACCGACATCGCGGACGCCCACCGCAAGGCCCACGCCACCGACCCCGTCAGCGCCTACGGCGGCGTGATCGCGGTGAACGGCGAGGTGAGCGTCGAGATGGCTGAGCAGGTGGCCGAGGTTTTCACCGAGGTCGTTCTGGCGCCGTCGTACGCCGACGGAGCGCTCGAGGTGCTCACCGGCAAGAAGAACATCCGCCTGCTGCGGCTGCCCGCTGCGCCGAACCGGGCGGGTGCCGAGATGCGCCCGATCTCCGGAGGGCTGTTGCTGCAGCAGCGCGACATCCTCGACGCGCCGGGCGACGACCCCTCCACCTGGACCCTCGCCACCGGTGACCCAGTGCCCGACGACGTGCTGGCCGACCTCGCGTTCGCCTGGCGCGCGTGCCGCTCCGTGAAGTCGAACGCCATCCTGCTGGCCTCAGGGGGCGCGGCCGTAGGGGTCGGCATGGGGCAGGTCAACCGGGTGGACGCGGCCCGCCTGGCGGTGGCGCGGGCGGGCGATCGGGCTCGTGGCTCGGTGGCCGCGTCCGACGCCTACTTCCCGTTCCCCGACGGGCTCGAGGTGCTGCTCGAGGCG
>DASYES010000416.1:0-8592 GCA_036498885.1 Pseudonocardia sp. | reverse complement strand
CAGCGGCATCCGGATCGTCGGTCCACTGATCGACAGCGCCCCGACGAGCTCCGCGGCGGAGTTGAACACCGGGGCCGACAAACCGGACGAGCCGTCCTCCCGCTCGGCCGTGGTGATCGCGAACCCGTCGCTTCGCGTCTGCCGGATCAGTTCCCGCAGGAGTGCCGGGCTCGTGACCGTGGTGTCGGTGATCGGCTCCAGGGGCCGAGCCAGCACTGTCTCGGCGAGCTCGGGGTTCCAGGCGAGCAACACCCGGCCCGCCGACCCGGCGTGCAGCGGGAGGATCTTGCCGACGTACATGTCGCGCCGCAGGACGTGCCGGGTGTCGGCGACCGCCACGCAGACCCGGAACCCCTGCTCCTCACGAAAGAAGCAGCTCGTCTCCCCCGTGGCGTCACGCATCTCGCGCAGCACCGGGTTGACGATCGTCAGCACGTCGACGCCCTTCACTGCGGGGGCCGCCCAGTACGCCATGCGCACGCCGATCCGGATCTGGTCGCCGACGCGGTCCAGCAGCCCCTGCGCCACCATGTTCGTGACCAGCCGCTGGACGGTCGAGGTCGGCAGGCCGGTGGCCTGCTGGATCTCACTGAACGTCAACGCGGGACGGGCAAGGGAGAACGCGTCGAGGATCTCGGTGATCTTGCCGAGCACCAGCAGCGGCGTGTGCCTCGACGAGCCAGAACCCTCGTCCACGGACATGGTCGAGAATCTAGACCGTGCAGTGCCAGGACTCACGTCACCCGGCTCGGTTGCACGCGGATGCGGCGACGTTCGCCGCCCGGGACACATCGTGCGACGGCGAGGCGTGGCGAGAACGCTTGCCGGACCTCCAGAACGGGAATGGCTTGACCATGCCACCCGCGCCTGCTCACCGTTTCACCCGCCGCCTCGGTGCCCTGGCACGGGTCCGGAAGACCGATGCACGCGCAAGTACCTGCCCCTCGTGGGCGGACCGAGAAGGGACGTGACCAGGATGGCCGACACCGTGACGCGCACGGCGACACGCGCCACCGGCGGTGCGCGAAAGGCCGCCGGAGGGGCGGGAAGTAGTGTCGCGGGCGAGATTGCGCGCAAGGCGATGAGCGAAGCCGGCACCAAGGTGCTCGGAAGCGTGGTCGACATGGCCATCGCGCGGGTCGACAGAGTCGCGGACCGGCTCGACGACTTCGCGGAGAGCGGGGGCACCGGGCTGCGTGAGGCGCTGACAGGCAAGCCGAAGCAGCAGAAGAAGCCCCGCGCGACCGGCACGGCGATGCGAGCACGGATGGGCGCCGCGTTCAGCCTCGTCGTCGCACGCGCCGTGGCGCTGTTGCAGTTCCTGCAGCGCCTCGCGATGCAACTGCTCGAGGCGCTGCGGCGGCTCACCGGCCGAGGCCGCACGGAGCCCACAGAGACGCAGGCGGCCGACACGGACGAGACTCAGCCCGAGGCCGCGAGTGAGAACGGCAGACCGCGCAGGCGCCCGGAGACCCACGGGGAACGCCGTCCGCGCGCACAGCGCCGTCCCAGGCCCGAAGGCCAGGGGGCCCGGCCTCGCCGCCGTCCGGCTCCCGGAGGCAGCGCATAGTCGTTGACCCGGCGAAATTCTGGTCTACGACCGCATCCGCTGACGTCTGCCGTGCCCGGTCGCGCCCAGCCCGATCGCAGCGAGGACGACGGCGAATCCGCCCAACCCTCCGGCGACCGTGGCGACGGACGCGAGGGCCCCGACGAGCAGCGGGCCGCCCCCGTCTCCCAGCTCGCGCCCGACCTCGGCCGACCCCATCGTCTGGCCCAGCCGCTCGGGACGTGACCCGGCGGCGAGGTCGGCGAATGCGACCGGCGTGATCGTCCCGACGCCGAGGCCGACCGCGATGGCGGCCGAGACCAGACCGCCGAGGCCAGGCACCGTGGCGGCGATGACGAACCCGGCCACGGTCAGCGCGAACCCCGCCGCCATCGCCTGCCGCGAGCTCAACCGGCCCCGGTCGTGCGCCCGGCCCGCCCGCGGCTGAACCAGCGTCGAGGCCAGCGCCAGGCAGGCCACCACCGCACCGGTGGCCACCGGGGACAGCCCGCTGCGCACCCCGAGTACCGGGAAGAACCCCACCCCGACGGACAAGGCGGCGGTCGTCGCCGCGAGTGCCGTCGTCGGCCGCAGGAAACCGGGCTCGAGCAGCCTGCGCCCGAGGTCGGCCAGCGTCTGCCGGCGTCGCGGCAACGGGTCGACCACCGGGACCGCGACGGCGGCCCAGAGCGCCACGGCGGCCGCCACCGCGCCCAGAGTGGCGAACAGCGCCGCAAGCCCGCCGAAGGTGATGATCACGCCACCCAGCAACGGCCCGGCCGTGTACCCGGCGCCTTTCCACGCGCCGTAGGACCCGAAGACCCTCCCTCGTCTCGTCGGGCCGACCAGCCGGCCGACCATCGCCCCGGCCGCCGGAGAGAACGCCGAGGCGGCCGCCCCCTGGCCGAGACGCACCACCGCCAGCGCCACGATCGACCCGGAGGCGGAACTCACCAAGCCCAGCAGGTCGACCACGACGAACGCGCCGGAGACCAACGCGAACACCGCCAGGCCGCCGAGCAGAACCGGGCGTGGTCCGCACCGGTCCGCCAGCGATCCGAACACCGGTTTCAGCAGCACCTCGGCGATGTCGTAGACGGCGAGGGCGACGCCGAGAGCGAAGAACGACACCTGCGCCGACCCGAAATGCGTTCCCAGGCTCGCGGCGACCGCGTGCGCCCCGAACGCGGTGACGAAGCCAGCGCTGTACAGCGGTGCCAGCACCCTGCCCGAGGTCACCTCGGCGCTCGGCGCCTGAGCGGCGCCGGGTGCAGGAGGTGCCGCCCGGTGGGGGCCGGATCCGGATACGTCGTTCATCAGGCTCCTGGTTTCCTCGCTCGGGCCCTGCGGCCGAGTGCGAACGACTCGCAGGGTCAGATCTGGTGGAGGGCGGCGAAGACCTGCTCGGTGTACTCCTGCAGCCGCTCCGCGCAGTGCTTGAGCTGCTGGTCGGCCTCAGCGCTGTTCGCTGCGCCGAAGACGTCGCGGGCGCGGATGTCGCGGTGCCAACGCCGGAGCCGCTCGAGGCTCTGTTCCTCTTCCTCCAGCTCGGCCAGGGTGAACTTGCGGGTGCGGATCTCCTTGTCGATCTCGGCGTCGAACTTCTTGCAGTCGGCCAGGAACTCCACCCACTCGGCTGTCCGATCCGCAGTGAACAACGCCACCAGACGAGCGCGGTCCTGTTCGGTGCGACCGGCGCCCACGACGGCGACCGCCTCTCCGTCACCTCGCTCCGCCATGTCCCGCACCCGATCGACCGCCGCGTTCATCGTCTGGACGTCGGGCCGGGCCCAGCACCCCAGCCCGATCGACAGGGCACCCGCGCGCCGCAGCTCCCGCCAGATGGCGACGCGGTGCCGAGACGGCTGTGCAGGCACACGAACCGACAGCACCAGCCACTGACACTCCACCGCCGTCACATCCAGGAATGTAGCAGCTGTTACATCACGGGGAGACCTGTCCGACCGGATTCCCGCGCGGCACATCGTGGCCGGCCCGGCCAACCGTCGACTTTCACGACCTCTTGACCACCCCATGAAGAGGTCGCTATAAAAAGAGCCCATCTCAATGCCGAATATGGTGTGCTCATTCGACGTTCGCGCAGCGTGCTGATCTGTCGCAGGCCGGCTCCTACCGGCCGCTCGTCCCACCGGGTCATTGATCTTTTCCGTCCGGGAGCACCACTCGGTAGCCACGCTCTCAGGAACGGAAGCAACGGCATGGATCTTTCCGATCGGACACTGGCCGAGGTACCGCACATCACGGTTCGGGACGTCAGGATCGCGACGTGGATCTGCTTCTTTGCGTGGACCTTCGCCGTCTACGATTTCGTGCTGTTCGGCAATCTGCTGCCCAAACTCGCCGCTGACCTGGGCTGGACCTCGGCGGAGTCGACCGGCATCAACACGTGGGTGACAGCCGGAACCGCACTGGTCGCCTTCGCCGCCGGACCGCTCGTGGACCGGGTCGGACGCCGCCGCGGCATCGTCATCGCGGTCGTCGGCGCCGCCGTCGCCTCGGCCCTGACCGCCCTGGCCGGATGGGTCATCGGTGTCGTCGGCGGGGTCGGGGTGGTGCTCCTGATCGTCGTCCGGTCCCTCGCCGGTCTGGGTTACGCGGAGCAGGCCATCAACGCGGCCTACCTCAACGAGCTGTTCGCCCACGTGTATCGCGACGACCCCGCCAAGGTCCGGCGGCGCGGCCTCATCTACTCGCTCGTGCAGTCCGGGTGGCCCGTAGGTTCGGTACTGGCAGCGGTGTCGATCTACCTGCTCTTCCCGCTCGGTGGCTGGTCGCTCTGCTTCATCGTCGCCGTGTTCCCTGCGGTGTTCATGCTGTGGGCGGCCCGCTACCTCAAGGAGAGCCCGCAGTTCGCCGCCCGCCACCGCGCGGAGATGCTGCTCGAGCAGGGACGTACCGAGGACGCGCACCGGCTCGCCGAGAGCGCGGGGGTCGATCTCACCGACCGCTCGGCGCCACTCGCGTCCGCCTTCAAGGGCGAGTCGCTGCGCTCGACCGTCGTGATCGGCACGGCGTTCCTGCTGAACTGGCTCGGTGTACTCGTATTCGCCATTCTAGGCACTTCGCTGCTGACGGCCCCTGACGGCAAGGACATCGCCTTCACCAACGCACTCGCGATCCTGATCGTCTCCAACGCCACCGCGTTCGCCGGCTATCTGTTCCACGGCTGGCTCGGTGACCGCATCGGCCGACGCAATGCGATCGCGATCGGCTGGGTGTTCTCGGCGCTGTCCTTCGGCGCCATGCTCCTGGGGCCGACCGGGAACTTCGGCCTGATCATCGGCCTCTACAGCGCCGGCCTGTTCTTCCTGATCGGGCCCTACTCGGCACTGCTCTTCTTCAACGGCGAGAGTTTCCCGGTCCACACCCGGGCGACCGGCGGCTCGATCATCAACGCCGCAGGCCAGATCGGCGCCATCATCGGTGGCTTGCTCGTAACCTACTCGTTGAGCAGGGGCGCCACCTGGACGACCGCCGCGTTGCTGTGGGGATGCCTGCCGATTCTCGTCTCGGGCCTGCTGATCCTCGGAGCGCGCAACGTGGACCCCCGCACGGCAAGGCTCGACTGACCAGCCCGACGGCCCACCCCCGCGACATGGACACACCTCGCGGACCGAAGGGCGTGTCGAACGGCAACGTGTGTCCATGTCGCGGGTGCCGGCCGGGGCCGGCCAGATGTCACGTGCGCGCCGTCTCCCGCAGCACGTACTTCTGAATCTTGCCGGTGGAGGTCTTCGGCAGCTCGCCGAAGACCACGCGCTTGGGCGCCTTGAACCGGGCCAGGCGACCCTTCACGTGATCGATGATCTCCGCCTCGGTCACCGACGCCCCCTCGTGCAGGGTGACGTAGGCGACCGGGACCTCGCCCCACTTCTCGTCCGGCGCGGCGACCACCGCCACCTCCAGTACCGCCGGATGCTCGAAGATGGCCTGCTCCACCTCCACCGAGGCGATGTTCTCCCCGCCCGAGATGATCACGTCCTTGCTCCGGTCCCGCAGCTCGACGTACCCGTCCGGATGCAGCACACCGAGGTCGCCGGTGCGGAACCACCCGTCGGGCACGGCCGCGGCCGTCGCCTCCGGGTCGTTCAGATAGCCGAGCATCACGTTGTTGCCGCGCAACGCGATCTCACCGATCGTCATCCCGTCCGCCGGGACGTCCGTGCCATCCGCGGCCACCACCCGAGCGCGGCACGAGATCATGTTCCCCACACCCTGCCGCGCCTTCAGCCGGGCCTGCTCGTGGGCGTCGAGGGTGTTCCACTCCGGACGCCAGTCGCAGATCATCACCGGCCCGAACGTCTCCGTCAGGCCGTACAGGTGCGTCACATCGAACCCCAGGTCCCCCATCCGCCGCAGGATCGCGGGGCTCGGCGGCGCCCCGCCGGTCGCCACCCGCACGGGCGGCCCGGAGAGCGGGGCGGCCTCCGGTGCGTAGGCGATCATCGAGAGCACCGTGGGGGCGCCGTTGAGGTGCGTCACCCCCTCCTCCCGGATCAGCCGCCACACCTGCGCAGGCTCCACCTTGGGCAGGCACACGTGCGTAGCGCCCGCGGCAGTGACCGCCCACGGGAAGCACCAGCCGTTGCAGTGGAACATCGGCAACGTCCACAGGTGCACCGCCGACGGCGAGAGACCGGTGTGCGCCACCATCGCCAACGCCTGCAGGTACGCCCCGCGGTGGTGGTACATCACCCCTTTCGGGCGCCCTGTCGTGCCGGACGTGTAGTTGATCGACAGCAGCGCCCGCTCGTCGGACGGGGTCAGGGCGAGCGGCGCAGCTGCAGCCAGGAGCTCCTCGTACTGCACACCCGCGCGCACCACCTGCGGCGGCCTCGCCATCCGGCTCAGCACATCGGTGACCAGCGCGTCGAACGCCGGGTCGTGCACGAGCACCGCGGCCTGCGAGTGCTCCAGGATGTAGGCCACCTCGCCTGCGGACAGCCGGGTGTTCACCGCCACCAGCGGCACCCCTGCCCACGGCACGCCGAAGTTGGCCTCCAGCAGTACGTGGGTGTTCGGCGCCAGCACGGCGACCGGTCGGCCCCCCGCCAACGGCGCCAGCGCACCTGCGAGGCGCCGGCACCGATCGTGCAGCTGCGCGTACGTCCAGCGCTGCTCGCCGTCGACCACGGCGACACGGTCGCCGTGCGCGGCGGCCGCACGGTCCAGGTAGGACACCGGCGTCAAGGGCTCGAAGGAGAGCGCCTCGAGATCGGTTCCCATCAGCCGGCCTCCTCGCGCGGGCGCCTCGCGCCCCAGCGGTCCCAGTGCACGACGTCCTCGACGGGGAGCCGCTTCGGCTCTGCCCAACGCCCTTGCACCGGGTACCCGATCGGCACCAGCGCCATCGTCAGTGCGTCCTCGGGCAGGCCGAGCAGCTCCCGCAGTTCGTCCTCGTGGCCGCCGTAGAGCGTGGTCAGCGACGTGCCGAGACCGTGGGCCCGGGCGGCGAGGCACAGCTGCTGCACCGCCCCGTAGATCGACGAGCCGAGGCGCGGGTTGGCCACGTCAGCCGCCCCGCGCAGCACCGGGAACACCCAGACCGGGGCCTCCGCGATGTGGTGGGCGAGATGCTCGGCGCCGAGGAACCCGCGCTTGCTCAGCCCCCGCGATCCGGGCGGAGCGTTGAGGATCTCCTCGCGCCTGGTGCCGTACGCGGCGTCCCAGTTCTCCCGGTACCAGGCCGCGACCCGCTGCTTCACCTCCGGGTCCGTGACGACGACCCATCCCCAGCCCTGCTGGTTGCCACCGGACGGACCGCGGATGGCGGCGTCGAGCACCGACCACAGCACGTCGTCCGGGATCGGGTCCGGAGCGAGATACCGGCGTGACGGCGTCGAGTGCAGCGCCTCCATGAGCGGAAGGGGCTCCGGCGTCATGCATGACCTCCAGTCGAGCAGCAGTGAGGAGATGAGTGGACCACGAGGGGCGAGTCCCCGCTCCGAGTGCTCCTCACCCGACCTCGGCCGGGGTCGCGAGTGGGGACTGCACGGGCCGATGACCAGCGACGACGACTCCGTGGGCAGTGAGATCGACGGCCTCTGCGGCATCGTCGGCGAGCACGAGCGCGTTCTGCACCCCGATGTCGAGAAGGATCTTCGCGGCGAGAGCGGCCGCGTGCCGGTCGCCCGTCGCGCATCCGCGAACCGCCTGCACGCGCCCGACTCCCGACAGCTCCCGCCGGCGCAGGTAGACGAGCACGCCCCGATCCGCGCGATCGATCGACGCGAGCGCTGCCGCGAGATCGGATGCGCAGCCACACCGCAGCGAACCCAGCACGTCGCCGGTGAGGCACTCGCGGTGCACCCGCACGAGCACCGGGGCGGAACCCGCCGGGTCGCCGCGGACGAGCACGAGGTGCTCACCGCCATCGGCATCGCCGTAGCCGACCGCCGTGAACAGCCCGTGCACGGTCGGGAGCGACGTCGACGCCCCGCGGTGGACGGGCCGCCGGGCCGCACGCCAGGCGACGACGTCGGACACGCGCACGACCGTCAAGCCGTGCTGCTCGGCGAGCGCGCCGAGGTACGCGGATCCGGCGACACCGCCGTCCGCGTCGACGGCGGTCGCGAGCGCCGCGGCGGGGGCGAGCCCGGCCGCCAGGCAGAGGTCGACCGCGGCCTCGGCCGGGCGCGGGCGCTCGAGGACACCGCCGTCACGTGCCCGGAGCGGAAGGACGTGGCCCGGCCGCGCGAGGTCCCCGGCCGCCGTCGCCGGGTCGGCGAGTGCGCGCACCGTGGCTGCCCGGTCACGCGCGGAGATCCCGGTGCTGACGCCGCAGCGGAGATCGACCGACACGGCGAACGCCGCAGCATCGTGCCGCGATCCTCCGGCCGTTGGGATCGGCGGGATCCGGAGCTCGTCCAGGCGCGCTCCGGTCATGGCCACGCAGACGATGCCCGTGCTCTCCCGCACGAGCAGCGACATGAGCGCGGTGTCGGTGTGCTCGGCAGCCGCGACGAGTGCCCCCGACTCACCGGCCGCGGGACCGGCCACGTCGTCGATCAGCAGCACCGGGC
>DASYES010000415.1:0-1853 GCA_036498885.1 Pseudonocardia sp. | reverse complement strand
GCCGAGCGACTGCGGAGCGACGAGCGGGTGCGGCTGCGCTTCGGCACCCGGCTCACGGGCCTCGACATCACCGCCGACGGCGCGCGGCTGCACCTGTTCGGGCCGGACGGCGAGAGCGATCTCCTCGCGTCGTACGTGATCGGTGCGGACGGGCCGCGCAGCGCGGTGCGTGGCGCGATGGGCGTCGGCTTCGAGGGCTTCACCTACCCCGAGCGCTTCGCGATCACGAGCACCTCGGTCGACCTGCAGGAGCTGCTGCCCGACCTCGGGCACGTCAACTACGTCGCCGACCCGCAGGAGTGGCTCTTCATCCTGCGCACGCCGGAGTCGTGGCGCGTGGTGTGGCCCGTGCCGGAACGACTATCCGGCGAGGAAGCCAGCGACCCCGCCCGCCTCCAGAGCCAGCTGCAACGCGTAGCCCCCTACGATGCCGGTTACCCGGTGATCGACCACCAGCTCTACAACGTCCACCAGCGGGTGGCCTCGGCGTTCCGGGTGGGACCGGTGTTGCTGGCCGGGGACGCCGCCCACATCAACTCCCCGCTCGGCGGCGTCGGGCTCAACTCCGGGATCCACGACGCGATGGACGCCGCCCGGCGGCTCGGCCGGATCGGGCGACCCGGTCCCGGCGGCGGCGTCGACATCGACGCCGAGCTCAGGGCCTACGACCACGTGCGCCGCACGGTGGCCGTCGAGTACGTCCAGGCCGACACCCAGCGCAACACCGATCGACTGCGCGAGACCGATGACACGGTTCGCCGGCAGAACCAGGACGATATGCGGGCAATTGCTGCTGATCCGCAGCGAGCACGCGCCTACATTCGTCGGGTGTCCCTCCTCGAGAGCGTGCAACGCTTCGGGATCGGCACACCACCTGCCGAGCTGGAACTGGAGGAAGCCAGATGACCCTGGACCACGTCGGGACGGACGCGGACCTCGCCGAGCTCTACCGGGACCTTGCCGCGGTGGATCTCAGCCCACTCTGGACGATCACCGAGCAGCTACTGACCCCGACCCCGAAGCCGCGGGCGGTGCCCTGGCTGTGGTCGGCCGCCACGATGAAGCCGCTGGCCCGCCGAGCCATCCAGCTCGTGCCCGTGGAGCGCGGGGGTGAGCGGCGGGTGCTCAGCCTGCAGAACCCCGGGCTCGGCGGATCGCCGTATGCCGCCGGCACGCTCTGGGGAGCACTGCAGTGCCTCGGCCCGCGCGAGGTCGCGCCCGCCCACCGGCACTCCCCGGGCGCGATCCGGTTCGTGCTGGAGGGGGACGGCGTCTTCACCACCGTCGACGGCGACGCCTGCGACATGCACCCCGGCGACCTGGTGCTCACCCCGTCGATGAACTGGCACGACCACGTCAACAGCGGCGACGGGGAGATGTTCTGGTTCGACGGGCTGGACCTGCCGATGGTGCAGGCCCTCGACAGCATCTTCTTCGAGCCTTACCCGGGGCCGGGGGAGAGCCAGCCGGAACCGGCCGAGCACAACGAGTCCGAGCGGCGCTACGCAGGCGGCACGCGCTACACCGACGGCGCTGTGGCGGACGTGCTCAGCCCGCGGCACTCGAAGCTCATGATCTACCGCTGGGCCGACACCCGTGCCGAGCTCGACCGCCTCACCGCGACCTCGGACGACGCGGTCGTGTCGGTGGAGTACACCGACCCGGAGTCGGGTGCGAGCGTCATGCCCACGATGGCCTGCTCCGCCTACCGCGTGCGCGCCGGCAGCCACAGCCTCCCGGTGCGCCGCACGGGCAACTCGGTGCATGTCGTCTTCAGCGGCCACGGTTCCAGCGTGATCGGCGGTCGCAGGTTCGACTGGGGGCCGGGCGACATGTTCGTGGTGCCGTCGTGG
>DASYES010000414.1:0-2322 GCA_036498885.1 Pseudonocardia sp. | reverse complement strand
GCCGTTCGTGACTCCGGCGTGGCGATCAGTACCCGCACCGGCGGAGTGCCACCGAGCTACGACGTGCCCAGCGATCCGCCGGTTTCGGAGATCGGCAGGTGAGACGGCCCGCGATGGACGGCCAGGTGGTATCGACCGTCCATCGCGCCCGAGCCGTGCCGGTGTGGGGCGGAACATCAGTGCACCGTCTGCGTTTCAGACGGTGGCAGGCCGCAGCGCACCCCAGATGGACCGGGCGACCCGCACAGCGAGCCGCTCGAGCAGGGTGGCCGCGACAGCGACCAGCACCGCGGTGAGCATCTCAGTCATCGCATCCGCCTTCCGAGGAATTGCTCCAGAATCGGTGGCGATGGTGAGCATTGCGGGCCGGTGGACTGGATGTCCGGTAGCGAGAAGATGACGAGCGCGTTCAGGCGCGTGTCAGCAGCCGTTGCGCCGCGAGCTGGGCTCCGGTGGCCCCCACGGCCGCGGTGAGGGCGAGGGCCCATTGGTGAGGAAGGAGCGGCTGGGAACCGACCACCTGGCTCACGCCGGGTACCTGGACCGCGACCGCCAGCAGCACCATCGAGCCGGCAACGGCGGCGGCCACCAACGGGGTGCGCCCGCGCACGGCGAGCGTCTGACCGAGCTGGGCGCCGACGAGCGCAACGAGCCCCGTCGTGCTCGACTGTCCGGCGGTGCTCACGGGCCGGGCCAGCAGCCAGGCGATTCCTGCTGAGGTCGCTGTGATCGCGGCCCGGACCTGGATGTCGCGGGTGAGCGCGCCGGCAAGGGATTGTTCGGGGCCTTCGGCGAGGAGCTGCTCGGGCGTGGCGTCGGCAGGTGGACGGACGGCGACGGCCATGGCGGGCAGCACGTCGGTGAGGAGGTTGATCAGCAGCAGCTGCCGTGCATTGAGGCCACCGTTGCTGCCGGCGATGCCGGTGGCGAGCGTGTAGGCGATCTCGCCGAGGTTCCCGCCGAGCAGGATGGACAGCGCGTCGCGCACCGAGGTCCACATGCCGCGGCCCTCGACGATCGCGTCGGTGATCGTCTCGATCCGGTCGTCGGTGACCACGACGTCGGCCGCTTCCCGCGCGGCCGCGGTGGCCCTGGCGCCCAGCGCGATGCCCACGTCGGCGAGGCGGATCGCGGGCGCGTCATTCGTTCCGTCGCCGGTGACGGCGACAGCGAGACCGCACTGCTGGTACAGCCGGACGATGCGGGCCTTCTGTGCGGGGGTGACGCGCGCGAAGACGGCCGTGCGCGGTAGCGCCTCGACCACCTGGGAGTCCGTGAGCTCCTCGAGCTCGGTGCCGGTCATCACCGTGCGTCCGTTGAGTGCGTCGAGCTCGCTCGCGATCGACTGCGCCGTGCTCGGGTGGTCCCCGGTGATCATGGCGATCTCGACACCGGCGGCGCGCAAGGTCGCGACGGCCTGGGCGGCGGTCGGCCGAACAGGGTCGACCAACGCGACAAGTCCGCGGAATTCCAGCTCGGTGACGTCGTCCTCGGTGAGCTGGGTCCGCTCCGCGATGCGCCGCTGCGCCACGGCGAGCACCCGGTGTCCTTGCAGGGCCAGCCGATGCACCTCGTCATCGATCGCGGTGCGAGCCCGCTCGTCGAGCCGCTGGGTCTCGCCGTTGCGTCTGCGGGCGGTGCAGAGCGGGAGGACGACCTCGGGAGCGCCCTTGAGGCTGATCCGCGTGCCGGTACGGCCGCGCCACAGGGTGGCGTGGTAGGCCCGGCGAGACTCGAAGGGCAGCTCGTCGAGCTGCTCGACGACCGCGTGACCGTTCTCCGCGCTCACCCCGAGTGTGCGGGCTCCGCGCAGCACCGCCCGGTCGGTCTGGTGGGTGACCTGGTGGGGGTCGGCCCGGAACGGGCTGGCCCGCACGGCGGTGGCGATGACGTCCTGCAGATCGGGGCGCAGCGGTTCGTCGACGCTCACGGTGTCGGTTCCGTCGGACACCTGCCGCAGGCTGATCCGGCCCTCGGTGAGCGTGCCGGTCTTGTCGAAGCAGAGCACGTTCACCCGCCCGAGAGCCTCGATCGTCGACGGGTTGCGGACCAGGGCTCCGCGGGCGGACAACCGGCGCGCGGCCGCGAGCTCGGCCACCGTCGCGACGAAGGGCAGTCCTTCCGGTACGGCAGCCACCGCGAGGCTGACGGCGCGGGTGAGCGCGATCCCTGCCGGCCGTCGGCGCAGGAGGTCGGACACCACCAGGACGACTCCGGCACCGATCGAGATGGGAAGGGCGCGGGCGGTGAGCTTGCGCAACCGGATCTCGACCCCGGTCGGCGGCGCCTGCTCGCCGTTCTGGCGCAGGGCCCGGCCGGTCT
>DASYES010000413.1:0-5841 GCA_036498885.1 Pseudonocardia sp. | reverse complement strand
GTAGCGCAGCGAGTCCATGATCAGCTGCAGGACGTGCGGGTGGCGGGGGTTCAGGCTGTTGCCGGTGCTGGTGTAATCCTTGTACAGCCGCAGGTCCTCATCGACCAGCCGGTAGTAGGCGCTGTTGTCGATGCCGCGCAGCGAGAGCGTGGGGCCCATGTGGTTGCCCTCGGCCGTGTGGTTGTAGACCACGTCGAGGATCACCTCGATGCCGGCGTCGTGCAGGTCGCGCACCATCGCCTTGAACTCCTGCACCTGGTTGCCGGGGCGCGGGCCCGGCATCGCGTAGGCGTGGTGCGGGGCGAGGTAGGCGATGGTGTTGTAGCCCCAGTAGTTGGAGAGCCCCTTCTCCTGCAGGTGGTGGTCGTTGAGGAACTCGTGAACGGGCATGAGCTCCACGGCCGTGACGCCGAGGTTCTTGAGGTGCTCGATCATCACCGGGTTGGCGAGCCCGGTGTAGGTGCCGCGCAGGGCCTCGGGGATCTCCGGGTGCGCGATGGTGAGGCCCTTGACGTGGGCCTCGTAGATCACCGTCTCGTGGTAGGGGATGCGGGGGGAGCGGTCGGTGCCCCAGTCGAAGAACGGGTTGACCACCACCGACTTGGGCACGAACGGCGCCGAGTCGGTGTCGCTGCGGGCGTCGGGGTCGCCGAACGGGTAGCCGAACACGGCCTCGTCCCATTGGACCGGGCCGTCGAGCGCCTTGGCGTAGGGATCGATGAGCAGCTTGTTGGGGTTGCACCGCAGACCCTGAGCGGGGTCGTACGGGCCGTGCACCCGGTAGCCGTAACGCTGCCCGGGCTCGACGTTCGGTAGGTACCCGTGATGAACGAAGCCGTCGGCCTCGACGAGCGCGATGCGCTCCTCCTCACCGTGCTCGGTGAAGAGGCACAGCTCCACTCGCTGCGCGACCTCCGAGAAGATCGCGAAATTCGTGCCCGCGCCGTCGTAGCTGGCGCCCAGCGGGTAGGCGTGACCTGGCCACGGCCGCATCAAGTTCCTCCGGTGTTGTCAATCAGCGATCGGCCACGGCCGTCGTACTCGATCTTCAGGCGCGACGGAGCGGCAAGGCTCCGGCCATCCGAGGCTACCGGGGTGGGTGGAGATCCCGCCTGACGTAGCGGCGCGTCGCGCTCCGATACGGGGCGTCAGGCCAGGTGGGCGGGGAATCCACCCGTGGCCACGGGGCTCCACCTGGTGGGCGTGATCCGGATCAGGGCCTTGCCCTGCGTAGTCATCGCGGCGCGGTACTCGTCCCAGTCCGGATGCTCACCGGAGATCGAGCGGAAGTAGTCGACGAGCGGTTCGAGCGCATCGGGAAGGGTGAGCAGCTCGGCATCCCCGTCGACCTGAACCCACGGACCGTTGAAGTCCTCGGAGAGCACCACCACGGCGGCCTTGCCGTGCCGAGCGACGTTGATCGCCTTCGCCCGTTCGGGATAGGTGGAGATGACGATCCGGCCCTCGGAGTCGACGCCGGAGGTGACCGGCGAGCCCTGCCAGCCGCCGTCGTTGCGCGGTGTCAGAAGGATCACGTGGTGGCGTGGCCGGAGGAACGCGACGAGCTCGTCGCGGTCGACCTCGGTGTTCGTAGCGATGGTCCTGGCCATGGACCGAGCCTAGGAGATGCCCGTCGAGCCGCTAGGGTCACGGCTGATGGCCACTCTCTTCACGAAGATCATCAACGGCGAGCTGCCCGCGCGTTTCGTCTGGTCGGACGAGCGTGCCGTCGGCTTCCTGTCGATCAATCCGCTCGGTCCAGGGCACACGCTCGTCGTCCCGCGCGCGGAGGTCGACCACTGGATCGACGCCGGGCCCGACCTGCTCGCCCACCTGACGAGCGTGTCCCACACCATCGGCGCCGCCGTGCAGGAGCTGTGGCAGCCGCCGCGCGTCGGGCTGCTCGTCGCGGGCTTCGAGGTGCCCCACCTGCACCTGCACGTGTTCCCGGCCTGGAACATGGCGGCCTTCGACTTCGCCAACGCGGCGCAGTCGGTCGACGCCGCGGAGCAGGATGCCCACGCGGAGAAGCTGCGCGTCGCACTGCGCGCTGCCGGCCACGCCGCCCACGTCCCGGACTGACCACGGTGCAGGTCGTGCTCGTCCGGCATGCGCTGCCGGAACGCATCCACGCCTCCGATGCGGCGCACGCCGACCGGGCAGGTGGTCCCGCCGACCCCGCGCTGACGGAGCTGGGCGAGCGGCAGGCCTCGCGCCTCGTCGACGCACTCGGGGCGGAGGACGTGGCCGGGCTCTACGTCAGCCCGCTCGCTCGGGCCCGCGGCACCGCGGCGCCGCTCGCGGCGGCGCTCGGGCTCGACCCACAGGTGGTGGCGGACCTGCGCGAGTACGACGCCGACTCCGAGCACTACGTGCCCGTCCACGAGATGGCCAGGCTCGACCCTGCCGCATGGCAACGGATGCTCGCCGGGCTCCTGCCCGAGCACGTCGATGTCCCGGCGTTCACCGCGCGAGTCGACGGTGCTCTCGAACGGATCGTCGCGGCTCATCCCGGCCGGTCGAGCGCGGTGGTGATCGCTCACGCCGGGGTGGTGAACACCTGGCTCGCCCACCTGCTCGGCCTCGCCCGCCCGCTGACGTTCCCGCTGGACTACACCGGGATCACCCGCGTCATCGCCGGTCGCGACGGGCGCAGGGTGGTCCGGACCGTGAACGAGATCGCCCACGTGAGCGACCTGCTCGCCATGACGGCGGGCGTCGAGTAGGGCAGGATCGGCCGGGTGCTGGTCGGAGTCCCGCGGGAGCTCAAGAACCACGAGTACCGGGTGGCGATCACCCCGGCCGGCGTGCGTGAGCTCACGGGCCGGGGCCACGAGGTGCTCCTGGAGCGTGACGCCGGGGTGGGTGCGGGCCTGCCCGACGCGGACTTCGTCGAGGCCGGGGCTCGCACCAGCGCCGACCCCGACGAGGTCTGGAGCGCCGCCGAGCTCGTCCTGAAGGTCAAGGAGCCGATCCCGCAGGAGTATCACCGGCTGCGCCCGGGGCAGGTCCTCTTCACCTACCTGCACCTGGCCGCGTCGAAGGAGTGCACCGACGCCCTGATCACCGCAGGCGCCACGGCCATCGCCTACGAGACCGTGCGGCTGGCCGACGGCTCGCTGCCGCTGCTCGCGCCGATGAGCGAGGTGGCCGGCCGGATGGCCCCACAGGTCGGTGCCCACTATCTGCAGCGCACCGCCGGTGGGCGGGGCGTGCTGCTCGGCGGGGTGTCCGGCGTGCCTGCCGGGAAGGTGGCCGTCATCGGGTCCGGCGTCTCGGGCATGAACGCCGCCAGCATCGCGGTGGGGATGCAGGCCGAGGTGAGGGTGCTCGACACGAACATCAACCGGCTGCGCGAGATCGACTTCAGCTACCGGGGTCACCTGCAGACGATCACCAGCAACGCCTACGAGATCGAGCGCGCGTGCCTCTGGGCCGACCTCGTCATCGGGGCCGTCCTGGTGCCCGGGGCGAAGGCGCCGAAGCTGGTGTCGAACGACCTCGTGGCGAGGATGCGGCCGGGGTCGGTGCTCGTGGACATCGCGATCGACCAGGGCGGCTGCTTCGAGGGCTCCCGGCCGACCACCCACGACGACCCGGTGTTCCCCGTGCATGACTCGATCTTCTACTGCGTGGCGAACATGCCCGGTGCGGTGCCGAACACGTCCACGCGCGCGCTCACCAACGCAACGCTGCCCTACGTGCTTGCCCTTGCCGGCCGCGGGCCGGCGGGCGCCGTAGCTGCCGACCCCGCCCTCGCGGCAGGTGTCAACGTCGCTGCCGGGAAGGTCGTCCAGCCCGAGGTGGCCGCCGCCCACGGGATGGCGGCTCTGCCATTGAGTGACGCGCTGCCCGACCTGCGCTGACGCTGCCCCAGGGCCGGCTCGCCCGGTTCGTCGCGGCTCCGTTCCGTGCCGCGGGACCGGCTGCTTCCGGTCCGGAAGCGTTCATGTGCCGTTCTGACCGGATGCGTTGGTTCGCCTACCCTCCGTTGAGCCGGCCCACGAGGCGGTCCGGCGCACTCGAGGGGAGAACGGCCGAATGGCGGGTGCAGAGCTGCGCGCGGTGTTCCGCGTACGGGAGTTCCGGGTCGTCTGGGCCGCGGAGCTGCTCTCGATCGCGGGCGACCAGTTGGCACGCGTGGCGCTGGCGGTCCTGGTCTACGGCCGCACCGGCTCTGCGGCGTGGGCGGCCGCGACCTATGCCCTCACATTCCTGCCGGCACTGCTCGGCGGGGTGCTGCTGTCGGGCCTCGCCGATCGCTACCGCCGCCGCGAAGTCATGATCGCCGCGGATGTGGTGCGCGCCGTGTTCGTCGCCGCCATGGCGATCCCGCAGCTACCGCTGTGGGCACTCTGCGTGCTCCTCGTCGTGGTGGTGCTGCTCGGCGCCCCGCACACCGCTGCCCAGGGCGCGCTCCTCCCCGAGATCCTGCGCGGCGAGCTCTACGAGCGCGGGCTGGCCGTCCGCCAGATCACGAGCCAGACCGCGCAGCTGGCCGGGTTCGCGAGCGGTGGCGTGCTCGTGGCCGCCATCAGCCCGTCCATGGCGCTGCTGGGCAACGCCGTGTCGTTCGCATTGTCGGCTGTGCTGGTGCGGGCAGGACTGCGCGACCGGCCGGTGCCCGCCACTGACGGGGACGACCGCGGCGACGCGACCGTCGCCGCCGACGCCCCCGCCGTGGGCCTGAGCGGCGTGGTCGCCGCGCTCACCGAGATCGCCACTGATCCACGGCGGCGCGCGCTCGTGCTTCTTGCGTGGCTCGTCGGCTGGTACGTCGTCCCTGAGGCGCTCGCGGCGCCCTACGCCGACCAGGTCGGTGCGGGCCCTACGGTCGTCGGGCTCCTGATGGCGGCCGACCCGCTGGGGAGCGTGGTCGGCGCCTGGCTGTTCGTGCGCTTCGTTCCAGCCGTGCTCCGGGCGCGGCTCGTCGGGGTGCTCGCCGCCGGCGCGGGCGTTCCACTGGTGTTCTGCTTGTTCCGCCCCCCGGTCCCGCTCACGCTGGTGCTGTGGGCGGTGTCGGGGATGCTGTCCACCGCCTACCTCCTGCAGACCCAGGCGAGCTTCGTGCGGGCGACGCCTGTGGTGGGCCGCGGCCGGGCGATCGGGGTGGCCGCGTCCGGGATCATCGCGGCCCAGGGCGTGGCCGTCCTCATCGGCGGGGTGCTGGCCGACCGCTGGGATCCGGCGACGGCCATCGCTGTCGCCGGCGCGGTGGGGGTGCTCCTGTCGTCCGGGGTCGCGGTGGCGTTGCACCGCGCCAACCGGAGCAGCGGGAGCGTCGCGACGACAGTGCTGGCGAGCGGCTGATCCTGGCCGTGCCCGCGCGTGGTTGGTGGTCACCAGTTGTGGTTGCGCATCGCGCATCCTCCTCAGTTCATCGGTGCGACGGGTCCGGTTCACCAGTTGTGGTTGCGCACGGTGTGCTCTCCTTCGGGCTTGGCGGGGCGGGGGAGCCGGTCACCAGTTGTGGTTGCGCACAGGGCCTCCTTCACGGACGGGTGAGTAGCGGTGTGGTCCGGGTTCACCAGTTGTGGTTGCGCATGTCGCGTCTCTCCTTCCGGATATGGATGCGGGGGAGTGCTCACCAGTTGTGGTTGCGCATGGCGTCCTCTCTTCCATTCGTGGTGGTCTGCTGTGGTCTGCTCACCAGTTGTGGTTGCGCATTGCCACCTCCTTGGGCCGTGCGGGTGGTCGGGCTATTCGTCACCAGTTGTGGTTGCGCACGGGTCCTCCTCGCTCGGTACGGCTTCGGGACGGGCTCACCAGATGTGGTTGCGCATGTCGCGTCTCTCCTTCGGGATATGAGTGCGGGGGAGTGCTCACCAGTTGTGGTTGCGC
>DASYES010000412.1:0-2172 GCA_036498885.1 Pseudonocardia sp. | reverse complement strand
CCTTCGCGGCGGTGTAGGGCGTGAGCCCGCGGGGGCGCAGCGCCGAGATCGACGACAGGTTCACGATGGAACCCCCGCCCCCGGTGGCCATCACCGGCACCACCGCGCGGCTCGCCTGGACGATCGTCCGCACGTTGACGGCCATGACCCGGTCCCAGTCCTCGGACGTGGCGTCGAGGATGGTGCCAGGGCCCTCGATCCCGACGTTGTTGTCCAGGATGTCGATCCGCCCCCAGCGCCCGACGGCAGCGGCCGCCATGGCGGTGCAGTCGTCGTCCACGGTGAGATCTGCCGCGATCGCGACGGCCTCGCCGCCCTCCGCGGCGATCATGTCCACGGTGGCGTTCGCCGCGTCCTCGTCGCGGTCGACGACGAGGACGCGGGCGCCGTGGCGGGCGAACAGGATCGCCGCGGCCCGGCCCGTCCCGATTCCCGCGGCGCGGGAACCACCGCCGGTCACGACCGCGACCTTGCCGTCCAGGCGCCGCTGGGCAGGCGGTCCGCCGACCGGGCCCGTCATGACAGCCCCATCAGCGTCGCCGCGGTGCCGCCGAGCATCTGCTCCACCTCGTCCGTCGTGATCTCGACGCCGTGGCGGCCCGCGATCCCGGGAAGGTCCCGGAAGGTCTCCACCCAGGTGTGCAGCGGCATCACCGCCGATACGCCCGGGCAGTCGCTGCCGAACACCACGCGGCCCAGCCCGATGCCGTTCTTGATCTCGGCCAGGTGGGACACGAAGCGGCCCTCGTCCTCGATGAGCAGGCTCTGCCACAACGAGAGTTCGAGGTAGAGGTTCGGCTTCCAACGGGCCATGTCGAGCGCCAGCGGGAACCACGCGCGCTGGCCGGCGTGCAGGATCACGAAGTTCGTGTCCGGGAAGTCCGCGGCCGGCTCGTCGAGGTGCAACGGGCTCGCGTACGTGCTGATCAGCGGCGCGGCCATCGGCCCGGTGTGCACCGCCACCGGCACTCCCCGCTCGCCTGCGAGCGCGTAGAGCGGGTGGCACACCGGGTCCGCGGGCGAGAACCCGGAGCAGGGATGCAGCTTCAGCCCCCGAGCCCCGGCGTCGAGCGCGTCACGGAACAGGTCGACGGCCCCCGGCCGGCGTGGGTCGATCCCGAAGAAGGCGATGAAGTGCTCCGGGTCCTCCCGGGCGAGGTCGGTGGCGAGCCGGTTCTCCTCCTCGATCGACCGGTCGCCCTCTCCGAGGCGCAGCCCGTAGTCACCGAGCAGCAGGCACGAGCGGTCGACCCCGGCCTTGTCCATCTCGGCACGGATCTCGGCCGCACGCGCGGCGACGTCCTGCACGGGCACCTCGGCGTGCCGGTGGACCCCGGCGACTCCCCCGCGTGCGGCGATCTCCCGCACAGCGGCGTACCGCTCGAAGATCGACCACAGGTGGCGGTGCAGATCGATGATCATCGTTGTGTTCCCATCAGCGCAGTGCTCCCTCCGTGCGGGCCTGCTCCCCGGCCCACGCCAGGTGTTCCAGTACCGCCGCGGAGAACTCCCGCGGCCGTTCGAGGAAGGCCATGTGCGGAGCGTCCATCTCCACCAGCCGCGCATCGGGCAGCCGTGCGGCCAGGTCCCTCATGACGTCCATCGGCGTCGACAGGTCGCGCATCCCCGCGATGCACGTGGTCGGCACGCGGATCTCGTCGAGCCGCTCCAGCACGTCGTGCGTGCCGATCGCGCGCCAGGTGTCGGCCAGCGCCCCCGGGTCCATCGCGAGCAGCCGCTCCCGCGCGTACGCCATGTACGGCGCGTCCCGGTCGGCCCCGAGCGCCGCCGGGGTGAACCACCGGGTCAGCGTGTCCTCGAGCATTCCCGCCGATCCCCTGTCCTCCGTGGCGTCGGCCCGGTCGTTCATGACGGCCGAGTCGCCGCGCGGGGTGGTGCAGGCGAGCACGAGGGAGCGCACGCGGTCCGGATGTCCGAGCGCGAGATGCATCGCGACCATGGCGCCCAGTGACGCGCCCACCACGTCGAGGGGCCCGGTGCTGTGGCCCACGATCTCGTCGGCCATGTCGGCGAGGGTGAGCCCGGGGCGGGCGCGCTCGCGCTCACCGTGGCCGGGCATCGTCACGGCGCGTACCGGAGGCAGGTCCAGCCACTCCACGCACCGGCGGTCGAGACCGACCGGGTGCAGGAACAGCAGCGAGCTGCCGTCGG
>DASYES010000411.1:0-10619 GCA_036498885.1 Pseudonocardia sp. | reverse complement strand
TGGGCGGTTGCGCGAGCGTCCCGCTGGGCGACGGTGGCGGGATCGCCGCGAGCGTCCGGGACCGGGTAGGTGCCCGCCACCTCTCCCCGCGGCCCTACGACGTCCAGCCGCTGAACCCGTGGGACCCGGACGGGGTCGTCGGGTCGCAGCGGGCGCCGATGCCCCCACTGCTGCGCGGCTACCTGCGCCTCGGCGCGTGGGTGTGCGGAGAGCCCGCGCACGATCCGGACTTCGACTGCGCCGACTTCATGGTGCTTCTCGGCATGGACCACGTGGACGACCGTTACCTGCGCTTCTTCCTAGGGGACGGCGCCGAATGACCGGCGTGATGACGCCGTCGGGCACGACCCCGTCGACGGCTCCACCGACGACTCCATTGACGACGTCGGTGGAGCCCGGACCGCCACACCCGGTGCACATGGCGAGCTGGGCGCCCTCGTCGCCGTGCGGGCCCGGTTGCCTGCAGGACGACGAGGCGGCCGTGTCACGGGTACGGGTGGTCGTCCGGCTGGTGCGGCTGGTGGCAGCGCTCTGCACCGCGGTGCTGGTCGGCGCAGCGCTGGCCGTGCCGGTGCTCCGCGGACCGGCACGGGCCCGGTGGCTCAGCGCGTGCTGCCGTGCGGCGCTGGGTGCGGTGGGGGTGCAGCTGCGGGTCATCGGCGGCCCCTACAGCAACGGAGCCGGCGTGCTCGTCGTCGCCAACCACATGTCGTGGATCGATGTGCTCGCCATGGCCGCGGTGCAGCCCGTGCGGATGCTCGCCAAGCACGAGGTGCGGGACTGGCCGGTGATCGGCGCGCTGGCGGCGCGCACCGGAGCCCTGTTCGTCGACCGCGCGGGGCTTCGCGCGCTGCCCGCCACGGTCGCCGCTACGGCGCAGGCGCTGCGTTCCGGCTCCAGCGTCGGGGTGTTCCCCGAGGGCACGACATGGTGCGGGCAGGCGGCCGGGCCGTTCCGGCGGGCGGCGTTCCAAGCGGCCATCGACGCGGGGGTCCAGGTCCGGCCGGTGGCGTTCGAGCTACGACGCCCGGACGGGACGCCGGACCGTTCGTCGGCGTTCGTCGGTGACCAGACGCTGTGGGACTCGCTGCACCGGGTGCTGCGGCTGCCCGCACTGGTCTGCGAGCTGACGGTCCTCCCGGCGATCCCGGCAGGCTCGGCCGCCGACCGTCGGCAGCTCGCCCTGCTGGCGGCCGACGCCGTCGCCGCGGTAACCGGAGTGCCGCACACGGCGGAGTGTGGGCGACCGCTCGGCGGTGCCACGGACTCGGCGCGCGCCGAGGCCGCATAGCCCGAGGCCGCACGCGGCGCGCGGCGACTACCCTGACGTGCGATCACCGAACCGGACGGGTCGTCGACCTGAAATGGCAGCGTAGAGCTCTGTGACACCACCACCGATCTACCTCGACCACGCCGCCACCACGCCGATGTTGGCTGAGGCAGTGGTGGCGATGACGGATGCGCTGCGTCGCACCGGCAACGCCTCGTCCCTGCACACCGCAGGGCGGCGGGCCCGGCGCGACGTCGAGGAGGCACGCGAACGGATCGCGGCCGCGGTGGGTGCCCGGCCATCAGAGGTCGTGTTCACCACCGGTGGCACGGAGAGCGACAACATGGCGGTGAAGGGCCTCTACTGGTCGCGCCGCGCCGCCGACCCACAGCGCGTGCGGGTGCTCGTCTCGTCGATCGAGCACCACGCCGTGCTCGACTCGGCGCAGTGGCTGGCGGAGCACGAGGCCGCCGAGGTGGAGCTGCTCGAGGTCGACGACGTCGGCCGCGTCCGTCCCGAGACGCTGCGCGCCGCTCTCGCCCAGGAACCCGAGCGGGTCGCGCTGGTCTCGGTGATGTGGGCCAACAACGAGGTCGGCACGGTCAACCCGATCCGCGAGCTCGCCGCCATCGCCCACGACTTCGGCATCCCGATGCACACCGACGCCGTGCAGGCCGTCGGCGTGCTGCCGGTGGACTTCGGCGCGAGCGGAGTGGACGCACTCACCCTCACCGGGCACAAGCTGGGCGGCCCCATCGGGGCGGGCGTGCTGCTGCTCGGGCGGGAGGTGGCGCTCACCCCGCTCCTGCACGGTGGCGGCCAGGAGCGCGACGTGCGGTCCGGCACCCTGGACACCCCCGCCGTGGTTGGCCTTGCCACGGCGGTCGAGCTGGCGGCCGGGGCGTCCGCCCGTCGGGCGGCCACCCTGGCGGGGCTGCGCGACGACCTCATCGGCAAGATTCTCGCCTCCGTCCCTGACGCGACCCTGAACGGCGACCCCGGCACGGGTGTGGTCGAGGGCGGCCCGTCGCGGCTGCCGGGCAACGCGCACCTGTCCTTCCCCGGGTGCGAGGGCGACAGCCTGCTCATGCTGCTCGACGCCCATGGCATCGAGTGCTCCACCGGCTCGGCATGTACAGCCGGGGTGACGCAGCCCAGCCACGTGCTGCTCGCCATGGGTGCCGACGAGGCCGTCGCCCGCAGCTCGCTGCGGTTCTCCCTCGGGCACACCTCCACCCCGTCCGACGTCGACGCCGTGGTCGCCGTGATCGGTGCTGTGGTCGAGCGAGCGCGTCGCGCCGGGCAGCCGGCGGCCGGCATCCGATGAGGGTGCTGGCGGCGATGAGCGGCGGCGTCGACTCCGCCGTCGCAGCGGCCCGCGCCGTCGACGCCGGGCACGACGTCGTCGGGGTGCACCTGGCTCTGTCCGAGACCCCGGCCGCACTGCGCGCCGGCTCCCGGGGGTGCTGCTCGCGAGAGGACGCCGCCGACGCCAGGCGAGCCGCGGACGTACTCGACATCCCGTTCTACGTCTGGGACTTCGCCGCGCGCTTCACGGCCGACGTGGTGGACGACTTCGTGGCCGCCTACGCCGCCGGCCAGACCCCCAACCCGTGCCTGCGCTGCAACGAGAAGATCAAGTTCTCGGCGTTGCTCGACAAGGCGCTGGCGCTCGGCTTCGACGCCGTCTGCACCGGGCACTACGCCCGGCTCACGGCGGGTGAGCTGCGCCGGGCCGTGGACGCCGGCAAGGACCAGTCCTACGTGCTGGCGGTCCTGACCTCCTACCAGCTCGCGCACGCCATGTTCCCGATCGGGGACACCGAGAAGACGGCGGTGCGGGCCGAGGCTGCCGAGCGCGGTCTGCGGGTGGCCGACAAGCCCGACAGCCACGACATCTGCTTCATCCCCTCCGGCGACACCCGCGCGTTCCTCGGCGCCCGCGTCGGCGCCCGGCCGGGCTCTGTGGTCGACCACGCAACCGGTGAGGAGCTCGCCCGCCACGGTGGTGTGCACGGCTTCACGGTCGGGCAGCGCAAGGGGCTCGGCGTCCATGCTCCCGCCATCGACGGCAGGCCGCGATACGTGATCGGGATCGAGCCGGCCAGCGGCACGGTCCGCGTGGGGCCGGCCACCGCCCTCGAGGTGCACACCATCGACGCGGCACGTCCGGTGTGGAGCGCCGGGCAGGCGCCGGCCGGCCGGTTCCCGTGCGTCGTCCAGGTGCGGGCCCATGGCGGCCTGGCCGAGGCCGTCGCCGTCCCGAGCGCCGGCGGGCTGCGGGTGGAGCTGGACGAGCCACTGCGCGGTGTCGCCCCCGGCCAGGCGGTCGCCCTCTACCGGCCCGACGCCGGCGGCGACGTCGTGCTGGGCAGCGCCACGATCACCGGGGCGCACTGAGGTCGAGCACCGGTCCGCCCACCGAGTGGCGGTGTCGCCGCGGTAGGCCGTCAGGAGACGCTTCGCGCGCACGAGGAGGTGCGCGTGGTGTCCGAGACCACCGGAGTGGCTCCGCGGGACGTGGTGCGCAGCACACCCGTGGTCATGCTCGGCCGGGGCGGTCTCGTCGCCTACGGGGCGGTGCACGTGCTGGTCGCCGCCCTCGCCGTGCAGGTCGCGCTCGGTGATCGAGAACGCGTCGACAAGAAGGGTGCGCTGCAGACGATCGCCGAGCAGGGGCCAGGGGTGGCGCTGCTGTGGGTGATCACGGTCGGCCTGGGCGCGCTGGTGGTCTGGCAGCTCGCCGAGGCCGTGTGGGGGCACCGCGGGGCACCGGTCGGCAACCGCCTGCTGCGGACCGCGGTCAACCTCGCGGAAGCCGCGCTGTTCGGCGTCCTGGCCTGGTCGGCTGGATCCATCGCCGCGTCCGGCGGCGCGCCGTCGAAGCAGCCGTCGTTCGCCACGGTCGTGTTCGGCCTGCCCGGCGGCCCGTTCCTCGTGGGGCTCGCGGGCGTCGGGCTCGTCGTCGGGGGCGGCTACGCGGTGTACCGCGGAGTCACGCACGCGTTCCTGCGTGACCTCGATCTTGCCGGGGCGGGGCTGAACCGTTCTCAACTCGTCACCCGGATCGGGCAGGTCGGCTGGGTCGCGCTCGGAGTGGTCTACGGCATCCCCGGGGTGCTGCTCGCCGTCGCGGCGGTGCGGTTCGACCCGGCGCAGCCGACCAGCCTCGACGCGGGTCTACAGGCCGTGGCCGGCCGGCCGTACGGGCCGGTGGTGCTCGTGGTATTGGCTCTCGGGCTGGTCGCGTTCGGCGTCCACTGTTTCTTCGACGCCCGGTACCGGAAGGCATGAGTGCGCTCGCCGGGTGGTAGACACCGGCCGTGAGTACCGATGACGCGCTCGAGGCCGCGATCGCCGCAGCCGGCCTTGCCGGCGTTCCTCCGGGCGAGACAGCCGCAGGCGGCGCCATCGTGATGCCCGGGCCGGTCGACGAGGCCGAGCCCGCAGCACCGCCTCCGCGATGGCCCGACGGGGCCGCCACCGGCGTCGGGTCGCTGCCCGGCACCGACCCGCGCGAGGCCGCCGCCACCGTCGTGGGTGAGGTGCCGCTGCTCCCGCACCTGCCCGAGCTGCCGGCCCGCGGGGTGGGTGCGGACATGATCGGCCGCGCGGCCGGGATGCTCGTGGACATCGCCGTCGAGGTCGTGCCGACCGGTTACCGGGTGACCGCCCGGCCCGGAACCGACCACCGCCGGGCCGTCGACCTGATGCGCGTCGATCTCGACGCGTTCGAGGAGGCATGCGAGCCGGCCCGGCCCGACTGGGTGAAGGTGCAGGCGGCCGGGCCGTGGACGCTCGCGGCAGGCGTGGAGCTGCATTCGGGGCACCGCGTACTGACCGACCACGGTGCGGTACGCGAGTTCGTGGCGAGCCTGCTGGTGGGCTTGAGCGCGCACGTCGCCGAGGTGGCCGCCCGCACCGGGGCCCAGGTGCTGGTGCAGCTCGACGAGCCGACGCTGCCGGCCGTGCTGGCCGGCTCGTTGCCCACGCCGTCGGGATACGGGACGGTTCGTGCGGTGGGTCGGAACGAGGCGCAGGACACGCTGCGCGACCTCATCTCCGGGCTGGGCGTGCCGGTGATCGTGCACTGCTGTGCCGACCGGCCGCCGGTGCGGCTGCTCGCGGACATCGGAGCCGCCGGGATCGGGATCGACGCGACGCGCCCGGCGTTCTCCGGGGACAGCGCGCTGCCGGCAGCGCTCGACGCGCTCGGCGAGGTCTGGGATGCAGGCACCCCGCTCATGCTCGGACTGGTGCCGGCGCTCGACCCCGGACGGCCGGTCACGACACGGGAGCTCGCGCGCCCCGCGTTCGATCTCGCCGACCGGCTCGGCTTCGACCGCTCGCGCCTCGCGGCACTGGCGATCCCGACGCCGACGTGCGGGCTCGCCGGCGCGATGCCGGCGTGGGCCCGCCGTGCGCTGGGCTTCTCCCGGGAGTTGGGTGACGTATTTCTCGATCCACCCGACGTGTCCTCCGCTACCGATCGCACGTAGCGTGCGACCCATGCACGGTGACCGTCTGCTCCTCGGCCCGGGACCATCCGCGCCGTACCCGGAGGCCGTCGAGGCCCTGACTCGTCCGGCGTTGGGCCATCTCGACCCCGAGTACCTCGGTGTCGTACACGAGATCGGCGACCGGCTCCGGGAGGTCTTCCGCACCGCCAACCAGTTGACGCTCCCGGTCAGCGGCACCGGCTCCGCCGGTATGGAGGCCTGCCTGGCGTCGCTGCTGGAGCCGGGCGAGACCGTCATCGTCGGCGTCAACGGGTACTTCGGCGAACGGATCTGCGAGGTCGCCCACCGCGGAGGTGCCCGTGTGGTGCGGGTCGAGGCGCCGTGGGGCACCGCGCTCGACCCCGCCGACGTGCTCGCCGCGCAGCGGGCGCACCCGCAGGCCGCCGTGGTTGCCGTGGTCGCGGCGGAGACGTCCACCGGTGTGCGCAACGACATCGCCCCGCTCGGTCCCGAGCTCGCGCAGACCGACACCCTGCTGCTCATCGACGCTGTCACCGCGCTGGGCGGCACCCGCCTCGAGATCGACGCATGGCAGATCGACGCCTGCTACTCGGCCTCACAGAAGTGCCTCGGGGCGCCGCCCGGGCTCGCTCCGGTGACGCTCGGCCCGCGTGCCGTCGCGAAGATGCAGGCGCGCACCACACCGATCCACTCCTTCTACCTCGACCTCGGCCTGCTCAACGAGTACTTCCTCGCCACGCCCCCGCGCTACCACCACACCGCGTCCTCCACGCTCGCCTACTCGCTGCACGCGGGGCTGGGGCGGCTGCTGGAGGAGGGCGTCGAAGCGGTCTGGGAGCGGCACGCGCGCGTCGGCGGGCTCCTGCAGTCGACCCTGCCGGAGTTGGGTTTCACGGTGCTCGCCCCCGACGGCGCCCGGCTGCCGCAGCTCACCACCGCGCTCCTGCCCGAGGATCTCGACGACGCGCAGGCACGCACGCGGCTGCTCGCCGACTACGGGATCGAGGTCGGGGGAGGCCTCGGCGCATTCGCCGGGCGGGCGTGGCGGATCGGGCTGATGGGCCACGCGGCCACGGAGCGATCCGTCGTGACCCTGCTCGGCGCGGCACGGGAGCTCCTGAAGTCCTGACCTCCTGACCTCCTGACCTGGGGCGTCGCCGGCTGAGACTGTCGGTCGGTCTCGGTAACCTCACGGCGTGAGCCCAGAACCCGCCCCTTCGGCCCCGCCCGCGGAGGCCCGCGAGCGTCACTCTCGGCTGGCGACCGAGATAGCCGACCACCAGTTCCGCTACTACGTGCTCGACGCGCCCGTCGTCTCCGACGGCCAGTTCGACGCGCTGTGGCGTGAGCTGGTGGAGCTGGAGGCGCAGCACCCCGAGCTGGCCACACCCGAGTCCCCCACGCAGAGAGTGGTCGGGCGGTTCTCCACCGACTTCACGGCCTACAACCATCTCGAGCGCATGCTCAGCCTGGACAACGCGTTCAGCCCCGACGAGCTGCGCAGCTGGGCCGAGCGGGTCGCGCGCGACGTCGGCGCGGAGCGGCTCCACTACCTCTGCGAGCTCAAGATCGATGGGCTGGCCGTCAACCTGCTCTACGAGAACGGCCGGCTCACCAGGGCGCTCACCCGCGGCGACGGCCGCACCGGTGAGGACATCACGCTCAACATGCGCACGCTCGAGGAGGTGCCCGACCGGCTCACGGGCACCCCGGAGTTCCCCGTGCCCGCGGTGGTGGAGGTGCGTGGCGAGGTCTACTTCCGGCTGGAGGATTTCCAGGCGCTCAACGCGGCGCTGGTGGAGGCGGGCAAGCCGCCGTTCGCCAACCCGCGCAACACCGCGGCCGGGTCGTTGCGGCAGAAGGACCCGAAGGTCACCGCGTCGCGCCATCTGCGCCTGATCTGCCACGGCTTCGGCAAACGCGAGGGCTTCGCCCTGGAGCGCCAGTCGCAGGGCTACGACGCGCTGCGCGCCTGGGGGCTGCCCGTCTCGGCGCGCACCGTGGTGCTCGACGACGTCGGCGAGGTCGTCGCCCACGTCGAGTACTGGGGCGAGCACCGCCACGACATCGAGCACGAGATCGACGGCGTGGTCGTCAAGGTCGACGAGGTGGCGCTCCAGCGGCGGCTCGGGTCCACCTCACGGGCACCCCGCTGGGCGATCGCGTTCAAGTACCCGCCCGAGGAGGCCACCACAAAGCTCCTCGACATCCAGGTCAACGTGGGGCGCACCGGCCGGGTCACGCCGTTCGCGCAGATGGAGCCTGTGGTGATCGCCGGGTCCACGGTCTCGCTGGCCACGCTGCACAATGCCGATGAGGTGCGGCGCAAGGGCGTTCTGATCGGCGACCGCGTCGTCATCCGCAAGGCGGGCGACGTCATCCCCGAGGTGCTCGGCCCGGTCGTCGATCTGCGCGACGGCTCGGAGCGAGAGTTCGTCATGCCCACCCACTGCCCGGAGTGCGGCACCCGCCTGGTGCGGCAGAAGGCGGGCGACGTCGACCAGCGCTGCCCCAACGCCCGTTCCTGCCCCGCGCAGCTGCGTGAGCGGCTGTTCCACGTGGCCGGGCGGGGGGCGTTCGACATCGAGGGACTGGGCTACGAGGCGGCCACCGCGCTGCTCGCCTCCGGGGTGGTGCAGGACGAGGGCGACGTCTTCACGCTCACGGAGCAGGACCTCCTGCGCGTCGACCTGTTCCGCACCAAGGCGGGGGAGTTGTCGGCCAACGGCCACAAGCTGCTGGCCAACCTGGAGGCGGCGAAGGATCGGCCGTTGTGGCGCGTGCTGGTCGGGTTGTCGATCCGCCACGTCGGGCCCACCGCGGCGCAGGCGCTGGCCCGGGAGTTCGCGTCGATGCGAGCTATCGAGGCGGCGGCGGAGGACGCGGCCCGCGACACCGCCGCTGCGGGAGTCGCGATCACCTCCGACGGGTCGCTCGACGACCCCGACGACGCCGCCGATGCGGTTGCGCTCGCGGCGGCACCGGACGTCGGCGAGGCGGTCGACAGCGGAGCCGTTGACGGAGCGGCCGTTGACGAAGCGGCGGCCACCGACGGCGAGGCCGTCGACCACGCTGCCGCCAGCGCGGCAGGCGATGGTGCCGCCGGTGCCGCGGAGCCGGCCACGGCAGGGGCAACCGGGGAGAACGTGCCGGAGCTCTCCGCCGACGAGCAGGCCGCGGCAGCGCAGCGCGCGGCCCGGGTGGCAGCGCGGGCGCAGGCGAAGGCCCTCACAGCGGCCCTGGCGCCGATCGCCGGGGTGGAGGGGGTCGGCCCCACCATCGCAGCGGCGGTGCGCGACTGGTTCACCGTCGACTGGCACCGGGAGGTCGTCGAGAAGTGGCGGGCGGCGGGCGTCCGGATGGTCGACGAGGTCGACGCGTCGGTGCCGCGCACGCTCGAGGGGCTCTCCATCGTCGTCACCGGCTCGATGGAGGGTTACTCGCGCGACGAGGCCAAGGAGGCGATCACCGCTCGCGGCGGACGCGCGGCGGGCTCGGTGTCGAAGAAGACCGCGTTCGTGGTGGCCGGCGACGCCCCTGGCTCCAAGTACGACAAGGCGTTGGAGATCGGAGTGCCGGTGCTCGACGAGGCCGGATTCCGGGTGCTTTTGGAGCGCGGTCCGGACGCTGCGAGGCAGATGGCGGCAGTAGAGCCATAAGCCCCCGATCGTGTCAGGCGTGAGTCCGTATGATCGATGTGCCGAGAGCCTCTGATGGGGCTTGTCGGCCCATTGGGGTTTCGCTGCATGGTCCGTGTGGGGGTGTTTGCGTGCTGCAGGCGGTTCTGAACGGATCGCGACCGGCGGATGCGCATCCCGCGTTGCCGGTGCTCGCCCGGCATCTCGCGCGCGACGCCCGTGACGTGGCGCAGTTGGGCATCTCATCGGTGCACGTGCACCCACGTGGGCCCGACCAGCAGGAGACCCTCGACCCCATCTACGTCGGCGACACGGTCGCTGCCATCCGGGCTCAGGTGCCCGGCATGGAGATCGGCGTAACCACCGGCCGCTGGATCCAGCCCGACCCCGTCAAGCGCATCGAGGCAGTACTCGCGTGGGGGCATCTCGGGGTCGGGAAGCCGGACGTCTGCTCGGTGAACGTGCACGAGAAGGGCTGGGTCGACGTCTGCGCCGCGGCGGCGTCGGTGGGGATCGGCGTCGAGCTCGGCGTGTGGACCAGCGGCGACGCCGTCACCTTGCGCACCACCGGAGTGCCCCGCGGCACCACCCGCGTGCTGGCCGAGTCCACCGTCTCCGACCCCGAGACGGCAGTGGCCGAGGCGGTGCGCATCCTGCGTGCTCTCGGCACGCTCCCGGTTCCGATCCTCCTCCACGGCGAGGAGGACGGCGCCTGGCCGGTTCTGGAGTACGCGATGCGCATGGGCATCGACACCCGCATCGGATTCGAGGACGTCCTCGTCACGCCGAGGGGATGGCTCGCCACGGGCAACGACCACCTCGCCGAGCTGGCGTTGGAGATCCGCGTCTGATCCACGGATTTGGCTCCTGCAACAGAAGGGGCCGCCGGGACGTGGTCCGCGACGTGGCCGGTTGTGTGAAGCCGGCAATAGCGTCGGATGTATGGGGGTTCTGGGGTTATTCGGACGGCGGGCGCGGGTCGCAGCGTCCTGGTTCACGCAGCCACTGCTACCCGATGACCTGCTCGGCACGCTGAACCCGCTGTGGTCGCGCCGCGAGCCGCACGCCCGCGTCGTGGGGCTGCGCCGGGAGACCGCCGACACCACCACTCTGCTGCTGCGTTCCGGACCGGGCCGTACCGAGCACCGGCCGGGCCAGTTCGTCGGGGTCGGCACTCGGCTCGACGGGGTCTGGCACTGGCGGACCTACTCGGTGACGTCCTGCCCGGGC
>DASYES010000410.1:0-4494 GCA_036498885.1 Pseudonocardia sp. | reverse complement strand
GAGGTCGCTCGGCAGCGCCGCAGCGAAGGCCGCGGCCGTGGTCACCGGCGAGGCCGACATCTACATCCACGCAGGCGGCATCCACGAATGGGACTCCGCCGCCCCGGTGGCCCTCGCAACAGCCTGCGGCCTGCACGCATCACGCGTGGACGGGAGTCCGCTGCGCTACAACCAGCCCCGGCCCTTCCTCGCCGACCTACTCATCTGCCGCCCCGAACTCGCCGACGACGTGCTGGGCGTGATGCGGGAGGCAGTCGAGGGACGCCTGTACCACGCCCACGACATCTGATGAGAGCCGTCAGCATCCACCATGAACGAGCGAGTTCTCTCGGACTCGCATGCACGATCGCCCCCGCAATCACCTGGGCAAGGTGGTGAGCCGAGCTAGCCGGCGTGCTCTTCTATGCCATGAGGAGGGCCTGGATGATGAACCGTGAAGAGCAGCGCCGGCTCACCGAGATCGAACGCCAACTCTGCCGGGAGGACCCGCAGCTCGCGGAGCAACTCGCGCGCTGGCCCGCACCGAGGCGACGCTGGTCGCGGCCGATCGCGATCTCGATGGCCGTCCTCGGTCTCATCTGTGTGCTGACGGGAGTCGCCGCTGGGTCAGGCGTGCTCATCATCTGCGGCCTGGTGGTACTGGGCGTGGCGGTCTGGCTGTTCCGACGCACCCGACGCAGGTCCTCCTGAGCCCCGAGGCCACCTGAGCCGACCCGCCCTCCGTCGCCCGGTTCTCATCGGTATCGGTGTCCTCCGACCGGGATCAACGGGCCCTCTGCCCTGTTCCGGGTGTTGGCCCGAGCGGTCGAGGCTTGAGTCCGACTCGACGGAGGACTGCACCATGACCACTGGACCACGACATCTGGCGGCACCACCGGAGACGATCGACGAGGACCCACCGATCACCCAGCTGATGACCACGCGCCTGGTCGGGATCACCCCGGACGCTCCCTTGTCCACCGCGTTACGCGTGATGGCGACCACCGGCGTGCGGCACCTGCCGGTGCTCGACGGTGACCGGTGCCGCGGCATCGTTCACGAGGTGGACATCGCCCGCTTCCTTTCGGGAGGATTCGAGTCGCCTGCTTCGCGTGTGGCTCTGCACGTCGAGGACCTGGCACGGCCGACCGAACCGCTCCCGACCACGGCACGACGGTGCGACGCCGCCCTTCGGATGCAGACCGAACATGTGGACGCCGTACTGGTCACGGACAGGGATCGGCTCATCGGCATCGTCACGGCGACGGACCTCATCCGCTCGCTTGCCGCCGTCACTTTCGCCGCCGATCACCAGAACGGGACTCCACTGTGACGGCTGCAGCGGTGGAGTGAGGGCCGCTGCGGAGGCCTGCCGCCGGGAGGGCTGCACGTCCTGCCGGTGGATGCGACGGGAACCATCCTCGCCGACGAGGTGCGAAGCACGCTGCATATGAATCTCTGCGCCGTCAGGGTCACACGGCCCGGACCAAGAGGTCCGCTGCCCCTGCCGGTGGGTCCGCCACCCCGGAGACCGTTGATGGATGGGAGCACGGACGAAGGAGACCTCGATGCCGGCCGAGACCGCGGGTTCGCTGGCCGCCGCGGTGCACGAGACCCACGTCGGGCTGGTCGTGCTCGCGGGGGACAGGGCCTACAAGGTCAAGAAGGCCATCCGCACCCCGTTCCTCGACTTCACCACCCCCGAACGCCGGCTGGCCGTCCTACAGCGCGAACTCGAGCTCAACCGCCGCCTGGCACCCGACGTCTACCTCGGCCTCGTGCACATCTCCGCGCTCTCCCTGACCGGCACTTCGACTGACGGTATCCCGGCCGATCACGCACTGGTGATGCGCCGGATGCCGGCCGAGCGCAGCCTCGCGGCATTGGTCACGGCCGACGCCGACGTCGAGGATGACCTGCGCGGCCTCGCCCGTCTCGTGGCCGCCTTCCACGCGAACGCCGACCGCGGCCCCGAGATCGCTGCCGAGGGCGGACGCGACGCACTTCGCGCCCGGTGGACGGCGAACATCGCGGAACTACGGGCCGTGCGCGGGCCGACCGCCCGCACGATCGACGCGATCGAGGACCTCGCCCTGCGGTTTCTCGACGGACGCGGCCCCCTGCTCGCCGACCGCGCAGGCGACAACCGCATCGTCGACGGACACGGCGACCTCCTCGCGGCGGACGTGTTCCTCCTCGACGATGGTCCACGGGTACTCGACTGCCTCGAGTTCGACGACCGGCTGCGCTTCGTCGATGTCCTCGACGACGTGTCCTTCCTCGCCATGGACCTCGAACGACTCGGCCGCCCCGACCTCGCCCACCGATTCCTCCGCGCCTACATCGAGTTCTCCGGCGACCCGGCGCCCGTCTCGCTGCGCCACCACTACATCGCCTACCGCGCCCTCGTCCGGGCGAAGGTGGCCTGGATCCGCCACGCCCAGGGCGACCCGACCGCCGCGGAAGAGGCGGACAACCACGCCGACATCACGCTGCACCACCTGTGCGAAGGCGACGTGCGCCTGGTGCTGGTCGGTGGCCTGCCCGGCACCGGTAAGACCACGCTCGCCGGCGGCCTCGCCGACCGCTTCGGCGCCGCGGTGCTCTCCAGCGACCGCATCCGGAAGGAACTCGCCGGCATCGACCCCACCACACGCGCCACCGCCGACTATCGACAGGGCATCTACTCCCCCGAACACACCGAGAAGCTCTACGCCGAACTCCTTCACAGGGCCGAAAGCCTGCTGACGCAGGGTGAATCGGTGGTGCTGGACGCCTCCTGGACCTCTCGGCCCCACCGACAGCGCGCCGGCGAACTGGCCCGACGCACCCACAGCCGCATCCTTCAACTCCGCTGCGAAACCCCGCCCGATTCGGCGGCGCGGCGAATCGCACACCGCGTCGGCAGCGCCTCGGACGCAAACCTGGCCATAGCCACGGCGATGAGCGCTGAGTCCGACCCGTGGCCGGACGCCGTGACGATCCCGACCTCCCGGTCGACCGCACAGTCCCTCCAGCTCGCGGAGGCGGCATGGCGGCGCTCCGTCGACCCGGGCGGCCACTGACTCGCCCAACCCGAGGAAGGTCTCTGGAAGCCCTGGTGTGTGGCGGCGGCCGCAGCAGCGCCGATCACGAGAACCGCGACCACGGCCGACGCGGCCACCAACGGTCCACTACCAGTTCGATGCCCGCGGTTCCCGCACCGGCGTTCACCGGGCCACCGTTGCGGAGCTCCGTGCCGCCCTGCCCGCATCACCGACGGAATCGGGTTTTGCGACCACAACCGGGCACGGAGCAAACTCGACGAGCCCGTTGCTCGTCGAGCCGGGCATCATCTCGCCGATCTCGTGACGGCCCCGATACCCCACGACCAGCATCCGGGCCGAGGCAGCGCGGTGCATCAACGCGCGTAGCGCTGTGTCCTCTGCCAGGATCCGCTCGACCGGTAGCGCCGGGTGGGCCGCTGCGACGAGATCGACCTCGGTGTCCAGCAGGTGTGCGCCTTCCTCGGCCAGAACGCTCTCGTCCTCCCGGCTCCGCCGAGCATCCCCGTGCGGGCCGAGCACGATATCCGTCCAGGTGTGCACAGCGACGAGCCGCGCACCCAGCGATTCCGCGATGTCCGCGCCGAGCATCAGCGCAGCGTGCCCGGCCGCGGAGCCGTCCACACCCGCCACGACAGGACCACCGCGCGGCGGCGGCACCTGCGGAGCGGGACCACGCACGACAGCAACCGGACACGGGACACCGCCGATCAGACCGAGCGCGACCGAACCCGCGAGCATGCCTGACCATGCCCCCTCGCCGTAGCTGCCCAGAACCAGCAGCCGGGCTCGGGATGCCTGGTCGGCGAGCATCTGCACCGTCGCTCCCGACACCACCCCCGCGGCGTCGACGTCCGCCCCGGCCCGCTCGGCGCCGCGCGCCAGCTCCGCCAACCACGGCGGCACCGGGCTCGGTCCGTCGTCGGGCGTACCGGGCAGGACGTGCACCAGCCGCAGCGAAACCCCCCACACCGCAGCGAGATCAGCCGCCCACTCGGCGGCGTCACGCCCCGAGTCCGACCGGTCCACGCCGACGACAACGGGACGGATGTCTCGAGTGATCGCCTCCGCCGCCTGACCGTCCACCGCACTGCCCTCCATCCGGGCCACGTTGCTGCGCCCCTCGGCAAGGCTGACGGGAGTCGGCGGTAGCCGGACAGGGCCAGGGGTCCGAGGCCTCCAGGCCGAAGGGCCTCGGGGACACCGCGGCGAACCAGTCCCGCTGCAACAGCTGCGATCGCCATTGGGAAGCCCCTCGAGATTCCCCGTCAGAGCCATCCGACCCTCCGTTCCGGGTCATTCGCGGGCAGTACAGGCGCTCGCGCGGCCGTACCGTTCGAGACGAACCGGCGACGAGAGGCCTGCCCGTGAGCATCTCCGTGTTCCTGCTCGACGACCACGAGATCGTCCGGCGTGGCATCGCCCAACTACTCGAATCCGAGAACGACATCCACGTCGTCGGCGAAGCCGG
>DASYES010000409.1:0-4796 GCA_036498885.1 Pseudonocardia sp. | reverse complement strand
GCATCGGTCATGTAGACCTCGTTGAACTCCGCCTGCCCGGTCATCTGCCGCAGCGGCCGCGTCTCGACGCCGGGAGCGTGCATGTCGAGCACGAAGTAGGTGAGGCCCTTGTGCTTGGGCAGGTCGGGGTCGGTACGGGCGAGCAGCAGCGCGTAGCGAGCGCGGTGAGCGAGGCTCGTCCACACCTTCTGCCCGTTGACCACCCACTCGTCGCCGTCCAGCACGGCGGAGGTGGCGAGGCCGGCGAGGTCGGATCCGGCGCCCGGCTCGCTGAACAGCTGGCACCAGATGTGCTCGCCGGTCGCGAGTGGCGGCAACAGCTCCTGAGCCAGCTCGCGGGACCCGTGCTCGAGCACCGTGGCCGCAGCCATCCCGTGCCCGATCGGGTTGAGGGAGAACGGGTTGGGACCCCCGGCGCCCTGCAGGATCGCGTCCGCCCTGGCCTGCAGCCCACGCGACACCCCGAGCCCGCCCAGCCCTTCCGGGAAGTGCACCCAGGTGAGCCCGGCGGCGAAGCATGCGCCGAGGAACTCCCTGGTAGGCGTCGATCGGGGATCGTGGGTCTCCACCACCTGGTGGGCGGCCTTCTCGACGCGCGCCCTGTCGTCCATGACACCTCCGTGACGGTCAGTGGTGACCGTAACTGATGTTGGCACGCCCGTCATGGGTCGCGGAGCACAGCAGCTTCGTCCCGAAAGTTGGCAGAGAAGTCTCAGATTATGGGAATTGAGTCGGGTCGACTCAGGTTGAACCGGGTGTCGGGCCGGGTGTGACCGGCCCCTGATCGAGGAGATGGACCATGAGCACGCTCTCCCTGTGGGCCCGGCGCGACCCGTTCGCCGAGTTCGACGGCCTGTTCCGCCGCTACGCGGAGCCGGTGGCACGGCAGGGTTTCGTACCGGCCGCCGAGGTCGAGCGCGACGGTGAGGACGCGGTCGTGCGCCTGGAGCTTCCGGGCCTCGACGCGGAGAAGGACGTCACCGTCGAGATCGACGGCGGCAAGCTCGTGGTGCGCGGTGAGCGCCGCGACGAGCGCACCGAGGACCGCGACGGCCGCACGCTGCGGGAGGTCCGCTACGGCTCCTTCCGGCGCAGCTTCGGCCTGCCGGCGCACGTGACCGCGGACGCGGTGACCGCGTCGTACGACGCCGGCGTGCTGACCGTCCGGGTGGCGGGAGCCCACTCCGGTAACGGTGCACGGCGCATCCCGGTGACCGCCGGGACGCCCGAGATCGAGTCGGACGAGCGTCCGGCCGCCTGACCGCCCCACCGATGGCCTCCTCTCCCCAGGGAGAGGGGGCCATCCCCATGCCTGGGGCCGCCTCCGACCTCGGACGAACGGCCCCGCCGCCCACTGGATTCGCACCAACGCGCCACCCGCCCGGCGCCACGACGCGGAGCACCCCCGCACGGACCTCGCCCACCGCACGAACTGCACGCCCGTCCCATAAGTCCGGACCAACGCGCCACCCGCCCGGCCTCGCGATGCGGTGCACCGCCGTACGAGCTCCGCCCCACCGCACGAAACGGCACGCCCGTCCCCTAGGTCCGGACCGACGCGCCTCTCGTCCAGCCGGCAGTTACCCGTGTACCCGCCGTTCGGCCGACGCCCACGCGGCCTCGTCGCCTCGCGGCTCGTAGGTCGTGAGCTCCTGGGTCCTGACGAGCAGCTCGCGCAGCGTGGCGAGGCCGCCGCTCACCGCGCCGAGGGCGCGGGCCTGGACCAGCACGTTTCCCAGCGCGGTGGCCTCGACCGGCCCCGCGACGACCGGCAGTGCGCAGGCGTCGGCGGTGAGCTGGCAGAGCAAGGCGTTGCGGGCGCCCCCACCGACGACGTGGACGACGTCGACCGCACACCCCGAGAGTTCCTGTGCTGCGCGCACGGCGCGGCGGTGAGCGAGGGCGAGACTGTCGAGGATGCAGCGCACCATGGCCGCGCGGCCCTGCGGGACGGGCTCGCCCAGCCGTTCGCACGCGTCCGCGATGCGGGTGGGCATGTCGCCCGGCGGGAGGAAGGCGGGATCGTCGGCGTCGACGACCGCTGCGAACGCCGGCACCGCCGCCGCCTCGGCGAGCAGTGCGGTGAGGTGGGCCCCGGGCCAGACGCGCAGGCACTCCTGCAGCAGCCAGAGCCCCATGACATTGCGCAGGTAGCGCACAGTGCCGTCGATGCCCAGCTCGTTCGAGAAGTTCGCCGCGCGCCCCTCAACGGAGAGCACCGGGGCGGGCAGCTCCACACCGACGAGCGACCACGTGCCGCAGGAGATGTAGGCGAAACGCTCGCCTGTCGCCGGCACACCCACCACCGCCGACGCGGTGTCGTGGGAGCCGACGGCGACCAGGGGAACCGGCCCGGTGAGTCCCGTCTCGGCGAGTACGTGCGGCGCCAGCTCCCCGATCCGCTCCCCCGGCTCCAGCAGCGGCGCGAAGAGGCCCACAGGGATCCCGGCCCTGGCGATCAGGTCCTTCGACCACGCGCGGGCGCGCACGTCGAGGAGTCCCGTGGTGGAGGCGTTGGTGATCTCGGCCCGACGGGAGCCGGTGAGCCAGTACGCGAGCAGGTCGGGCACCAGCAACAGGTCGTGGGCCGCCTCCAGCTGGGGCGTACCCGCGGCCGCGACGAGCTGGTAAATGGTGTTGAACGGCAGTTCCTGAACCCCGGCAACCGCGTACAGATCCGCCGCGGGGATCGTCGCGTGCAGCCGCTCGGGGACGCCCTCGGTGCGTGCGTCCCGGTAGTGCACGGGGTTACCCAGCAGTGCGCCGGTCCCGTCGAGCAGGCCGAAGTCGATCGCCCATGAGTCGATCCCCACCGAGTCCAGCGGCGCCTCCGCCCCGGCAGCGCCCAGTCCGTCCAGCACGCCGCGGAAGAGCGCCAGCACGTCCCAGTGCAGGGTGCTACCCAGTCGGACCGGGCCGTTCGGGAACCGGGCGGCCTCGGTGAGCTCCAGTCGGCCGGGGCCGACGGCGGCGGCCATCACCCGGCCGCTCGACGCCCCCAGGTCGACCGCGGCCACCCGCACGGTCACGGGACCCGTACCTCGACGAACTCCAGCTCCACGAGGTCCGCGACGGCGGCGAGCTCGGGCACCTTGTGGCCTGTGCCGAGTGCCCAGTGGTGATCGACACCCGACGCGCTCCAGACATCGGTCCACTCGCCCGGGTCGCAACCGAAGTCGACGCGGGAGGTGGTGTTCCCGATCTGCAGATGCGGCCCGGGCACCACCTCGCCCTCGGCGGCGACCAGGACGAAGCGCCCGTCGCGACGCTGCCCGATCCCGCAGAGCGTGACGGGGCCGTGCTGCACGTCGAACTCGACGGAGACGCCCCGCCCGCGCTTGCCGTGGTAGACGCCGAGCCCGCGCAGCAGCGGCCGCCGCGAGCTGATCGCCAGGTGTGCCGGGCCGTCGTGGCCCATCTCGACCACACCTGCGGTGAAGTCCAGCGCCTGCAACTCCGTGAAGGAACCACCCGCGCCGAGCCGGTCCAGCACCAGCATGGCGATCGAGTTGCGTAGCTCGTACTCCCCCGCAGCCGGCACGCCACGGGCGGTGAGCAGCGAGGCGCCGAGGATCAGGCCTGCGGCGAGCGTCTCGTGCTGCTCGCCGTTCAGGCCGCGGTGGTAGTAGGCGAGCGAGTCGAGCGCGAAGTCCTCGACGAGCCGGTCGAGGCCGACGGAGACCCGCGCGCCCCACTCCAGGTCGGCGGCCTCGACCGAGGCGTCGACGTCGAAGACCTCGCGGGCCAGCGCCACCCGCTCCTGCGTCTGCGTGTCGGTGACGGCCTCGACCCGCACCCGCAGGTCGTCGATCTCCAACACCTCGACATGGCCGCCGAGCTGTGCCGACACGGACGACAGGTCCGTGGCGACGTCCAGCATGCCCGGGTAGAGATGGCCCATCAGGCCGTGCCGGGCGTGGCGCAGCGTTCCCCGGACACCCGCGGCCCGCACCCACCGGGCGATCCGCGCCCACGCGCGCTCGTCCTCGACGTGCCCCGACACCGATCGGAACGCCACCCCGGCGCGGTCGAACGCGTTGGCCATCTCCGGGAGCGGGCAGGCCCCGCAGTAGGCGAGCCAGGCTCCGGTGTCGAAGGTGGCGTGGTCCATCCGCTCCGTGGGCTGCAGGTTGATCAGCAACACGGGCGCGCCGCTACGCTGTGCGACCGGCACCAGCATGGACGCCGTCATGTAGGTGGTCAGGAAGCCGACGATGAGATCGCAACCCGCGACCCGCAGCTTCTCCGCGGCGGCCGCGCCCTCCTGCGCGTCGGAGATGAAGCCGACGTCGACGACCTCCACCTCGTCGCCGAGTGCCCGCAGCCGCTCCGACACGCGCGCGGCGGACCGGCGCAGCTGCGGGAGCAGGTCGGGAAACTGCGGCCAGTACGCGCCCAGCCCGCCGGCCACGAGCCCGACGGTGGTGCGGCGCGAGGTGGTCCGCACGAGCCCAGCGTGGGTCGCGAGCACCGAGGTCATCACAGCTCCTCTCCTTCGAGGTGATGTGTCAGCGCAGGAACGCGGCCGCCACCCCGGCGTCCACGGGGATGTGCATTCCGGTCGTGTGGGACAGATCGCCTGCGGTGAGCACGACGACCGCGGCCGCGACGTGCTCGGGCAGCACCTCCCGCTTCAGCAGGGTCCGCTGCGCGTAGAACTCGCCGAGCTTCTCCTCCGGCACGCCGTACACGGCGGCGCGCTGCGCGCCCCAGCCGCCCGCGAAGATCCCCGAGCCACGGACGACCCCGTCCGGGTTCACGCCGTTGACCTTGATGCCGTGCTCGCCGAGCTCGGC
>DASYES010000408.1:0-2432 GCA_036498885.1 Pseudonocardia sp. | reverse complement strand
TGCCGATCAGCCGCGTCGCGTCCTGCCAGGGGGCCTGGTAGGCCGAGAACCCGACGGGCTGGGTGATCGTCGGGGCGATCCGGGAGAAGACGTCGTACCGCTCCTGGTCGAGTCCGGCCGACACGGCCACGATCAGGTCCGGCCGAAGGGCGGCGATCTTCTCCGGATCGATATCCCCGGCGAGCACCTCCGGCTGCCGGCCCCGCAGCAGATCGGCGGCCCACGGCCAGGTCGCCGACGGCCTGTTGCCGGTGAACTCGCGAATCGCGACGGGGATCACCCCGAGCGCGAGGATCGCGTCCTGGTCGCTGAAGCCCAGCGAGACGACGCGCTGCGGCGCGGCCGGCACGACGGTGGAACCGAGGGCGTGCTCGACCGTCACCGGGAACGCCGCATTCCCCGTCGACGACGGTTGCGCGGTGCCGGCACCGCCTGCGCAGGCGGTGAGCAGGGCGGCTGCGGTGAGGAGTGGCGCGAGCGCACGCCCGGCCCGACGACGGCGCAAAACAGTCACAGAGACCGAGGTGAGGCTAAGCTACTTTCCTGGCTTGAGCTGCCCCACGGATGCACCGCGACCAGGGCGATAGGGGCTCACGGCCGGAGACCCGTCCAGCCAGAACCGCCACGGGAGGTCGTGGGCGGCCGCCACCCCGACGCGGGGCCCGGAGCGAACGAGCGCCGCATCGACGGGCGGCGCCGCGAGCAGCCGCACGCGCGACCCCGCGTCGGTGACATCCGCACCGTTGTCCCCCCGGCCGAGCCCCAGCAGGGACGCGAGCCGGGCCGGGCCACGCGCCAGGTCGGCCGCGCGCCGCGCGGTGGGGCGGCGGGCATGGGCAACAGCCAGATCCGACACCACCTCGCCGCCGCGCAACAGCACCGCACCTGCCTCCCCGTCGCGAAGGCAGGTGATGTTGGCGCAGAAGTACATCCCGTAGATGAAGTAGACGTACAGGTGCCCGGCCGGCCCGAACATCACGCCGTTGCGCGGGGTGCGGCCCCGGAAGCTGTGCGAGGCCGCGTCGTCGGCGCCGCGATACGCCTCCACCTCCACGAGCCGCACGGCGACCGTGCCCTCCGGGGTGTCCGCCTCGACCGTGCACCCGAGCAACCGCACGGCCGCGAGGAGGACGTCGTCAGCAAGTTCCTCGCGGTCCAGCAACGTCACGATGCCGTCGACGCTCCCCGCTGCGCCAAGGCGAGACGGACGCAGTCGGTGACCCCGTACATGGCGCGCTCGACCTCGGCCAGCTCCGGGAACGTCGGGGCGAGCCGAATCGTGCGGTCCTCGGGATCGACGCCGTAGGGATGTGTCGCACCCGCCGGCGTGAGCGCGATCCCTGCCTCGCCGGCCAGCCGCACGATCCCGGCCGCCGTGCCGTCCGGCACGATCAACGTCACGAAGTAACCGCCGGCAGGCCGCGACCAGCGCACGCCGGGCACCGAACCGAGGCGCTCGGTCAGGATGCGGTCGACGGCGGCGAACTTCGGGGCGATCAGCTCGCGGTGCCGCCGCATGTGCTCCCGCAGGCCGTCGGCGTCCCGCAGGAACATGACGTGCCGCAGGTGGTTGGTCTTGTCGGGCCCGATCGTGCGCTTGGCGGTGAGCGCCAGCCACCACGAGACGTTGGCGGGCGACGCCCCGACGAACGCGACGCCCGCTCCGGCGAGCGTGATCTTGGACGTGGATCCGAACACGAAGGGGCGGTCGGCGTGACCCGCCTCGGCAGACAGTGTCAGCACGTCGGCGATCTCCACCTCCTCGTCCGTGAGGTGGTGCACCGCGTAGGCGTTGTCCCAGAAGATGCGGAAGTCCGGCGCGGCCGCCGGCATCGACGCGAGCCTGCGCACCGTCTCGTCGGAGTAGACGGCTCCGTCGGGGTTGGAGTACTTCGGCACGCACCAGATCCCCTTGACGAACGGGTCCGCGGCCACGACCTCCTCGACAACGTCCATGTCGGGGCCGTCCGGCGTCATCGGTACCTGCACCAGCTCGACACCGAGACGTTCACACAGGGCGAAGTGCCGGTCGTATCCCGGTGTCGGGGCGAGGAACCGCACCCGCGCGTCGTCGACCCACCGACGCTCGGCTCCGGGGAGTGGGCTCAGCAGCGCGTGCACGACCGTGTCGTGCATGAGCTCCAGGCTCGAGTTGCCGAACGCGATCAGCTGCTCGACCGGCACCCGCAGGAATGGCGCGAACAGCGCACGCAGCTCCCGGAGACCCTGCAGGCCCTGGTAGTTGCGGGTGTCGATGCCTTCGGCGGACCGGAACTGCTCGCCAGGAAGGCTCAGCATGGGGTTGGCGAGATCGAGCTGGGCGCTCGACGGCTTTCCGCGGGTCAGATCGAGTGACAGGCCTTGGGCGCGGAACTCGTCGTACGCGGCACGGGCCGCATCGAGGTCGAGCAGCGACGACTTCAGGTCGGCGG
>DASYES010000407.1:0-3926 GCA_036498885.1 Pseudonocardia sp. | reverse complement strand
TCTCGCCGCGTGCGGCGAAAGCGCCTCCACCGCCGGCCAGGGTGGAGGCGGGGGCGCCGACCCGGACACCCTGGTGTTCGCCGCGGTACCGAGCGAGCAGACGACGACCCTCCAGCAGAACTTCCAGCCCGTGCTCGACATGCTCGCCAAGGCCACTGGGAAGAAGATCGAGTTCCGCCAGGCGACGAACTACGCCGCGGTGATCGAGGCCCAGCTCTCCGGGCAGGTCCAGATCGCGCAGTACGGCCCGCTCTCGTACGTGATCGCCAAGTCCAAGGGCGCCCCGATCTCGGCCGTCGGCGCGCAGATCACGAGCAAGGGCGCTCAGCCCGGGTACAAGTCCTACGCCATCACGAAGGCGGGTTCCCCGATCAAGTCGATCAAGGACTTCGCCGGGCAGGACATCTGCTTCGTCGACCCCGACTCGACCTCCGGGTATCTCTACCCCTCCGCCGAGCTGCTCGAGAACGGGATCAACCCGACCACCGGTGTGCACCCGATCTTCGCAGGCGGCCACGACGCCTCCGTGCTCGAGGTGGCCTCGGGCCGTTGCAAGGCCGGGTTCGCCGAGGACTCCATGGTCGACACGACGCTGATCCAGTCGGGCCAGCTGAAGCCCGGAGAGATCACCACGGTGTTGAAGTCCGAGGAGATCCCCGGATCGCCCGTCGCGATCAGCACGACGCTGTCCCCCCAGCTCCAGTCGACCCTCACCGACGCCTTCCAGAACAAGGCCAACGTCGACTATCTGACGGCCAACGGCTTCTGCAAGACGACCTGCACGATCGGCGACGGCGGTGGGTGGGGCTACGCCGGGGTGGACGACGCGTTCTACAACACGATCCGCCAGGTCTGCGACGTCACCAAGAACAAGAGCTGCACTCAGGCATGACCGGCGAGCACAGGATCAACGGAACGGCGAAGCACGCCCCCGGACCGCCGGTCGTCGAATTCACCGGCGTCACCAAGCAGTTCGGTCCGCAGGTGCTCGGTCTCGACGACGTCAGCCTGACGGTGCACGCGGGCGAGGTGGTCGCCCTGGTCGGTCTCTCCGGCTCGGGGAAGTCCACCCTGCTGCGGCACGTCGACGGCCTGCACCTGCCGTCGGCAGGCAGGGTCCAGGTACTCGGCGTCGACGTCGGCTCGGTTCGCGGGAGCGCCCTGCGGACACTGCGGCGCCGGATCGGCTTCGTCTTCCAGCAGTTCGAGCTGGTGGGGAGCCGGACGGTGCTGGAGAACGTGTGCACCGGCGCGCTCGGCAGGCTCCGTGGCCCTCGCCTCGGTCTGCCGACGTACCCCAAGGCGGTGCGCCGCGAAGGACTGGAGCACCTCGACCGGGTGGGACTCGCCGACCGGGCGTTCCAGCGGGCGGAGACCCTGTCCGGCGGGCAGCAGCAGCGGGTCGCGGTGGCCCGCGCACTGATGCAGCGGCCCGAGGTGCTGCTGGCCGACGAGCCGGTGGCCTCGCTGGACCCCGAGTCGTCCGAACAGGTCATGGCCCTGCTGAAGACGATCAGCCGGGAGAACTCGCTCACGGTGCTGTGCAGCCTGCACCAGGTGGACCTCGCCCTTGGCTGGGGCGACCGGATCGTCGGGCTGCGCGGCGGGCGCACCGTGCTCGACCTGCCCACCGCCGGGCTGGACCGCGAGCAGGTGATGGCGGTGTACTCACGCGTCGGTGCCGCCGCGAGTGCCCTGCTGACGACCGCACGCTGATGTCGGTCCCCTCCCCGCTGCGGGAGACCCCGGTGCCGGCTGCTCGCCCGCCGGCACCGGGGCGCCTCACGACGCGCCCGTCGAGCGGGACGGTCTCGGCCGTGCTCGTCCTGCTCGTGCTCCTGGCCGCCGCGCTGTGGTCGGTGGCCGAACTGCGGATCAACGTCGCGACCTTCGTCGACGGCGCTCATCAGGCCGTGGCGTTCACCCGGCGGACGCTGCCGCTGGACTTCCCGCCGGTGCCGGAGATCCTCCGGCTCTGCGGGCAGACCCTCGGCATCGTCATCCTGGCCACCCTGCTCTCGACGATCCTGTCGGTGCCGCTGGCCCTGCTCGCCGCCTCGAACACGACGCCGAACAACCCGAGCAGGCTCGGTGCCCGTGGTCTGATCGTCGTCGCCCGCGCGGTCCCCGACGTCGTGCTGGCGATCGCCTTCGTCCGGATCTTCGGCATCGGCGCGCTCACCGGCGTCCTGGCGATGGGCCTGCACTCCATCGGGATGATCGGCAAGATGTACGCCGACGCGATCGAGCACGTCGACGCCGGACCGCCCACAGCACTTCGCGCCACCGGCGCCACGCGGCTGCAGCAGATCGCGGGCGGGGTGCTTCCCGCGGTGTTGCCGGCGTTCGTGGCGGTCGGGCTGCACCGGCTCGACATCAACCTGCGCGTCTCCGTCGTGCTCGGGTTCGTGGGTGTGCAGGGCATCGGCTTCGCCATCGCAGAGTCGATGGCCGTGCTCGACTTCCAGCGCGGCATCGCGCTGTCGTTGGTCGTACTCCTGCTGTGCGTCGTCGTCGAGCTGATCTCCGGGTCGATCCGCACCGCCCTGCTGGGCCGTGCCGCGGCCGGGCCGGCGCGCGGTGTCTCGGCCGGGCTCACCCGGCTCGCCACCCGCCGCTTCGCGTCCGCGAGGGCCAGCGACGAGCGCCTCGACCTCGACGTCGATCTCGTCCGGGATCCGCGCCTGCGCTCGGCGGCCGCGCTCGTCTCGGGACGGACCACCCCGCCATGGACCACCCGGCGGATCGCCTCGGCCGCCTACACGGCGATCGCGGTCGCGGTGATCGTCCTGTCCTTCACCGGTTCGGGCATCTCTCCTGTGGAGTTCTTCGCGTCGCTCCCCGAGACGATCCACAGCATCGGGCTGTTCTTGCCGCCCCAGACCGGTGGCCTCTTCGGAACGCTCATCGAACAGTTGCTCGTGACCGTGCAGATCGCGCTCGCGGCGAAGCTGTTCGGCGTGGTGTTGTCCCTCCCGATCGGGGCGCTCGCGGCGCGCAACGTCGCGCCCACGCCGGGCGTCGCGAACGCGTTCCGGCTGGTCATCCTGCTCATCCGCGGCATTCCGGAGCTGATACTCGGCATCGTGTTCGTGGTGATCACCGGGCTCGGTGAGGTCGCAGGCGCGGTGGCCCTCGGGATCGGTGCGGTCGGCTTCCTCGGCAAGCTGGTGGCGGACTCGCTGGAGGAGGTGGACGCGGGGCCGGAACACGCGCTGCAGGCCACCGGCGGGTCGCGGTGGCAGGTCTTCTTCGCTGCAACGCTCCCCGCAGGCTCCCGTGCACTGGTGGCGCACGTGCTCTACCTGCTCGACACGAACATCCGCTCGGCGACGCTGCTCGGCATCGTCGGTGCGGGTGGGATCGGCTTCTATCTGCTCAGCGCCTCGCAGGTGCTGCAGTTCGGTGTCGTCACGACCATTCTGATCATGATCTTCGTGACGGTGATGCTCGTCGAGCTGCTGGCGCTCTGGCTGCGTGGCCGGTTCTGAAACACCTGGCGTGAAGAGAGGACGTCTGCCGTGAAAACCGTCGAGACCATCCGCGACACCATGCGCAGTGACCTGCTGGCGATGGCCGAGCTGCCCTACGGCGGGGAGGACGTGGACCAGCTCGCCCACGCGCTCCAGGCGGGCACCCTCGCCGTCGCTGCGGGGAGCCGGCCCACTCTGGTGGCCGCCGCGTTGCTGCACGACGTCGGCAGAGTGCCGCACGTGATGGCCGCATACCCGCAGACCCCGCACGAGGAAGCCGGCGCGGCGTACGTCAGCGACCTGGTCGGCACCGAGGCGGGCTGGCTGGTGGGGTCACACGTGATGGCGAAGCGCGCGCTCGTGGCCACCGACCCGGACTACTTCGCCCTGCTGTCGCCCGCCTCGGTGCGGAGCCTCGCCCGGCAGGGCGGCGCCGCGGACGGGGAGGAGGTG
>DASYES010000406.1:0-3371 GCA_036498885.1 Pseudonocardia sp. | reverse complement strand
GGAACGTCGCAGGCCCGACTACCTCGTCGACGACACCGACGCGTTCGCCGACGACCGGTGGTTCACGCCGGCCGTGATCGGCGCCGATGATCCCCTTCCTCCCCGCTGACCGATACCGTCACCGGGATGCAGACCGAGGTCGCGTTCACCGCGAGCGACGGGACGACGCTGCCGGGTGTGCTCACGGTGCCCACTGGCGTCGTGGGCCCCGGGCCTGCGCTCGTGATGATCTACGAAGCGTTCGGCATGACCGACGAGATGCGTCGGGTCGCCCGTGACCTCGCTGCCGACGGGTACACGGTGCTCATCCCCGACCTGTTCGCCCGCGGCCCGATCACGCCGATCTGCGTGGCCCGCGCCATGCGCACCGCGCAGCGGGGCGAAGGACGGGAGCTCGACGACCTGGAGGCCGCACGCCGCTGGCTGGCGGAGCTTCCCGACGTCGACGGCGACCGGATCGGCACCATCGGGTTCTGCCTCGGCGGCAGCTTCGCGCTGCTGCTCGCGCGCACGGGCCGGTACAAGGTGAGCGCTCCGTTCTACAGCGGACGCATGGACCTCCCCCGTTCGTGCCCGGTCGTCGCCAGCTACGGCGGGCGGGACATCACCACCCGTGGCTACCCGCAGCTGCTCGAAGCCCGTCTCGAGGCGATGGACGTGCCGCACGACGTCGTCACCTACCCCGACGCAGGCCACTCGTTCTTCACCCGCACATCCGGGGTGGCGGGCTCCTTCGCGGCGCGCTCGCCGCTGCATGCCGAGTACCACGCACCCAGTGCCGAGGACGCGCACCGGCGGATCGTCGCGTTCTTCCGGGAGCACCTCGGCTGAGCCCGGCCCCGCGAGGCAGGATGAATGACATGAGCGATCAGGACCGCAACTGGGGCTTCCGCACCCGGGCGGTGCATGCGGGGCACGTGCCCGACTCGGCCACCGGCGCCCGGGCCGTGCCGATATACCAGTCGACGAGTTTCGTCTTCGAGGACACCACCGACGCTGCGAGCCTGTTCGCGCTGCAGAAGTACGGGCTGATCTACAGCCGGATCGCCAACCCCACGGTGGCCACTCTGGAGGAACGGCTCGCCAGCCTGGACGGGGGGATCGGCGCGGTCGCCACGTCCAGCGGGCAGGCTGCCGAGTTCCTGACGTTCGCCTGCCTCGCCGGGGCGGGCGACCACATCGTGGCCGCCGCTGGGCTCTACGGCGGCACGATCACGCAGCTCGACGTGACGCTGCGCCGGTTCGGGGTGGACACGACGTTCGTTCCCGGCGATGCGGCCGAGGCCTTCGCCGCGGCGATCACGCCGCGCACCAAGCTGCTGTTCTGCGAGGTCGTGTCGAACCCTGGCGGGGAGATCGCCGACATCGCCGCGCTGGCCGAGGTCGCCCACGCCGCGGGGATCCCACTGGTCGTCGACGCCACGATCGCCACCCCGTACCTGTGCCGGCCGATCGAGCACGGCGCCGACATCGTGATCCACTCGGCCACGAAGTTCCTCGGCGGCCACGGCACCACGCTGGGCGGCGTGGTGATCGAGTCGGGCCGCTTCAACTGGGGCAACGGCAACTTCCCGCAGATGACGGAACCGGTGCCGTCCTACGGCGGGCTCACCTGGTGGGGCAACTTCCAGGAGTACGGGTTCCTCACCAAGCTGCGCGCGGAGCAGCTGCGCGACGTCGGTGCCTCGTTGTCGGCGCACAGCGCGTTCCTGCTGATCCAGGGGGTGGAGACGCTGCCGCAGCGCATGGAGGCGCACGTCGCCAACGCCCGCGTTGTGGCCGAGTGGCTCGACGCCGACCCGCGCGTGTCCTACGTCCGGTGGGCCGGGCTGCCCGGCCACCCCCACCACGACCGGGCCGCCCGCTACCTGCCGCTCGGGCCCGGCGCGGTCTTCTCGTTCGGCGTGCAGGGCGGGCGCGAGGCCGGGCAGCGGTTCATCGAGTCGGTGCAGCTGTGCAGCCACCTGGCCAACATCGGCGACGCCAGGACACTCGTGATTCATCCCGGCTCCACCACCCACCAGCAGCTGACCGACGAGCAGCTCCGCGACGCCGGGGTGCCCCCGGACCTCGTACGGATCAGCGTCGGGCTGGAGGACCCCGACGACATTCTCTGGGACCTGGACCAGGCTCTCGCCGCGGCCGCGAAGGTGGACTCATGACCTGGGAGAACCCGTCGGCCACGCGGCGGCAGCAGATCCTGCGCGCCACGCGCACCGTCGCCGTCGTGGGGGCGTCCCCGAACCCGGCGAGGGCCAGCAACTTCGTCGCCACCTACCTGCTGGCCAGCACCGACTTCGACGTCTACTTCGTCAACCCGAACGCCAGTGAGATCCTCGGGCGCCCCGTCTACGAGAAGCTCGCGGATCTTCCCGTCGTGCCCGACCTCGTCGATGTGTTCCGGCGCCGGGAAGACCTCCCGGGTGTCCTCGACGACGTGCTCGCACTCGACGGCGTGCGCACGTTGTGGCTCCAGTTCGGGCTCGTCGACGAGGAAGTCGCGCGGCGTGGAGAGGCGGCCGGGCTCGAGGTCGTGATGGACAGGTGCCTGAAGGTGGAGCACGCGCGCTTCCACGGCGGCCTGCACGTCGCCGGCTTCGACACGGGCGTGATCAGCGCGCGGCGGCGGACGAGCTGACGGGCACGGCAGCGCCGAACCAGCGGCGGAGCGCGGGTTCCGGCGACTCGGCAGGACCGCTGCCGGCCCAGCAGACGTAGCCGTCCGGGCGGACCAGCACCCGGTCGGCTCCCACTGCGGTGCCCACCGGCGAGTCGACGACGCGGGCGACGACCCGGTCGACGCGAGGATGCACGGCATCGGCTGCCTCGCCCGCGTCCGCCGCGCCGAGCTCGAGGAGTAGGCCGCGCCCTGAGCGCATCAGCGCACTGACCGTGGCCTGCCCGTCGACGGTCTCGAGCGACAGGTCGACCATGCGGGTGCCGACCAGCGGGTGATCGTCGGCAGTATCGATGCTCGCCCCGCCTGCGCTCCGCTCGGTGCTCGTCTCGTAGCGCAGGTCCAGGCCCGACATCATCCCGGCCAGGTAGCGGTTGGCGTCGGGCAGCCGGGCCAGGTCGATCATGATGTCGCGCAGCGCGCGGACGTCGTCGGCGTCGGGTGGGGGGCTCATCAGCACGCTCTGCGCCCGCGTCACCGCGAGGACGCGGGCGGCTACCGGGTGCCGTTCCGCGTGGTAGCTGTCGAGCAGTCCCGCTGGCGCGTCACCCCGTAGCTGCGCGGCGAGCTTCCAGCCGAGGTTCATCGCGTCCTGCACGCCCAGGTTGAGCCCTTGACCGCCCATCGGCGGGTGGATGTGGGCGGCATCGCCGGCGAACAGGACGGGTCCGTGCCGGTAGCTGGTGAGTTGCCG
>DASYES010000405.1:0-2745 GCA_036498885.1 Pseudonocardia sp. | reverse complement strand
TCAGCTCAGCCAGGTAGGCCCACGTCTTCGACCAGCCGTTCACCGGGTCCTTGGGGTCGGAGTCGCCGAGGATGTAGGGCAGCCCCATCAGGAAGGTGCGTCCGGGCCCGGAGTTGGACGGGCGGGCGTAACCGACCTTGCCCGGGTGCGCCGCCGCGTAGGCGAGCAGTTCGTCGGCGGTGTTCGGCGGGTCGGGCACGCGGTCGGGGGCGTACTCCAGCAGCGGCCCGGACGGGTAGTAGGTGATGACCACGCCCTGGTCGGCGGCCAACTCCTGCATGGCGGCGGCGGGCTCGAGGTAGTCGCTCATTCCCGTCAGCCGATCCGCGAACTGCGGCAGCAGCGGCGTGAACAGGCCCTGCTCGGCACCTGCGGAGAGCCCGTCGGTGCCGGTGAGCACGAGGTCGATGTTGATGCGCCCGGCGTCCTGCTGCGCCTTGATCTTGCCCGCCATCTCCGGGGCGGCCGCCTTCTCGTACGTGACGCGCGAGACGACGTCCGGGTTCTGCGCGACGAACTCGTCGATCATCCCCTGGGTCAGCTGGAGGTTGCCCGCCACGTCCAGCACGTTCAGCGTGACCGGCGCGCTCGGGCGCGCCGGCACCTCCCCCGCAGGCACGTCGGACGCGGGTGGTCCTCCCGGCGCGCCGCAGGCCGTCATGAGCAGGAGTGCGCAGACCCCACCCGCAGTCAGAGCGGTGCGCCATTGCAACGTCATCCGGTCGGTCCCTTCGTGGAGTGGCCGCCCGGTGCGGGACGGCCGGTGGCGGGGGCGACACCGGTGGTGGCGCGCACGATGAGCTGGGCGGGGAGCTCCCGGTCGGGAGCCGGCGAGTCGGCGGCCCCCTCGGCGAGCAGCGAGAGCAGCAGGACGACGGCGGCCCGGCCCGCCTCCCACTTGGGGATGGAGACGGTGGTGAGAGCGGGGTGGGTCATCGCCGACATGCTGATGTCGTCGCAGCCCAGCACGCTCATCTCTGCGGGCACCGACACCTGCCGGGCGCCCAGGCGGCTCAGCAGCCCCAGCGCCACCACGTCGTTGTAGGCGATCACCGCTGTCGCCCCGGACGCCAGTGCCAGGTCGGCAGCGGCGACCCCGCCCTCGAACCGCGGCGGGAAGTGGCCGAGATGCACGAGATCGCTGCCGGTGTCCTCCGCGCTCTGGTGCAGTCCCCGCTCCCGCTGGCCGTTCGACCAGGACGTGCGCGGGCCGGCGACGTACGCGATCCGCTTGTGCCCGAGCGCGGACAGGTGCTCCACCGCCTGCCGCATCCCGTCGGCGTTGTCCACGGTGACGCTCGGGCGACCCTCGATGCGCCGGTTCATGAGGACGACCGAGCTGTCGACGCCGACGCGGGCCAGATCGTCGTCCGGGGAACGGGGCGAGCAGAGGACGATGCCGTCGACCTGTCTGGTGAGCGCCCGCAGCAGCTCGACCTCGGCGCTCGCCTCCTCGTCGGTGTCGGCGATGAACAGCGAGTAGTCGGCCCCCCGGGCCGCCGCCTGCACGCCCTTGACCACGGACGAGAAAAAGGGGTTGGACAAGTCCGGAACGATGAGGCCGAGGTTGCCGGTGCGGCCGGTGATCAGCCCGCGGGCCGCGCGGTTCGGCTGGTAGCCGAGCCTGCCGGCCGCCTCCAGCACCCGTGCCCGGGTTGCCGGGTTCACCAGCTCCGGCATCGAGAGGGCGCGCGAGACCGTGGACTGCGAGACGCCCGCGGCGGTAGCGACGTCGCGGATGGTCGGGGCCACAGCGTCCCTCCGTCATCGGGTGGTCTCACAGGGTGAATCGCCGTGAGAGTGTGAAACCGTTTGTTGCCCCACGTCAAGGCCCACTTTGCCCGCGCTGGCGCTTGCCAATCGATGCTGTGTGTTGCAATCCTTTTCAGACCGATTGGAGGCTAGATGCGTCCCCTGCTGCTCGACGACGACCGAGCCCTTCCCGCTGATCCCGCGACGCGGTCCGTGGCACGGGAGGTCTATCACGCCACACGCGATCTCCCGCTGGTCTGCATGCATGGGCACGTCGACGCCGGCGTGCTGGCGCAGGACCAGCCCTTCCCCGACCCGGCAGGCCTGTTCGTCGTGCCCGACCACTACCTGCTGCGCATGCTCGTGTCGCAGGGGGCTGACCTGCGCGATCTTGGCGTCGCAGCAGGCGACGGCCCGGTCGAGACCGACCCACGTGTGATCTGGCGGCGCTTCTGCGCGGGATGGCACCTCTTCCGGGGTACGCCGACGCGGTACTGGCTGGAGCACGAGCTCCACGAGATCTTCGAGGTGACGATGCAGCCCGGCGAGGACACCGCCGACGCGCTGTACGAGCACATCGCCGAGCGCCTCGCCAAGCCCGAGTTCCGGCCGCGGGCCCTGTTCGAGCGGTTCGGCATCGAGGTGCTGGCCACCACCGACTCCCCGCTCTCGACGCTCCCGGACCACGCCGCCCTGCGCGAGCAGGGGTGGGGCGACAAGGTGGTGCCGACGTTCCGCCCCGACGCCCTCCTGCACCTCGACCGCCCGACATGGACGGCCGACGTCGACCAGCTGGCCGAACTGACCGGCATCGACACGGGCTCCTACGCCGGATTCACCGACGCGCTGCGCGCCCGCCGCCGTGCGTTCGTGGATGCGGGGGCGATGGCCACCGACCACGGACACCTCGGCACCGACACCACCCCGCTGTCCGCCGCCGAGGCCGCCCGGGTGTACGCCGCGGCGCGGGCGGGCCACGTCGAACCCGCCGAC
>DASYES010000404.1:0-8655 GCA_036498885.1 Pseudonocardia sp. | reverse complement strand
CGCCGGCGCGCACGGGAGGGCCGCCGGTGTGCTCGCACGCGCCGGGGCGCCGCCGGTCGTGCGCGCCCCGCATGTCGCACAGTCGGCGCGGCCGGGTGACCGCACGTCCGCAGGGCTGCTCATCCGCGCCGCCGACGACGTCGTGGCGCGTGTGCCCGGCGATGCCGCACAGTGGTACGCGGACGCGCTACGCCTGATGCCTCACGCCACCCCCACCGAGCGGGTCGTTCTGCTCACGCGGCGGGCCTTCGCCCTCGAGAACGCCGGCCGGCCGGACGCCGCCCGGGCCACCTTCCAGGATGTCCTCGGCCTGGTGGCTGCAGGCAGGAGCGCTGCCGGAACCCCTCCGGCGGCCCACCGGGGGACCGCGCCGGGCTGCCGCGGCTCCGCCCGCGCCCCCGAGGGCGCCAGGATCGTCGTGCGTCGCGTGCTACGGCCGCAGACACGCCGACGAGTGCGGGACGCGCTGACCGACCGGGAACGGGTGGTGGCCGCGCTCGTCTCCGAGGGCCGGACGAACCGGGAGATCGGCGCGGCACTGCATCTGGCCGAGAAGACCGTGGAGCGCTACGTCTCCCGGGTGCTCGGGAAGCTCGGTGCACGCACCCGCGCCGCCGTCGGCGGTCTCCTCGTCCCGTTGCGGTGAGGAAGTCCGGTCGTGTCGGAGTCGCAGGGGTACCTCATAGGGGTTATCCCTGATGGTCCCGCGACTGCGGTCGGGACAGGCTGCAGGTGGCCCGCTCTGAGGGGGTGTGCGGGCCGTTCGGAACCACGACGGGGAGGACCCGCCACGATGGTCGGGCGCGAGGTCGAACAGGCTTTCGCCGACGTCATCGTGGCTGAGGTCGCGGCCGGCCCGTCGCACGCCCTCGTGGTGTGCGGCGAGCCCGGCATCGGTAAGACCCTGCTGCTGGAGCATCTGGCGGGGAGTGCCGAGGCTGCGGGTTTCCTCGTGGTGGTCGGCCGGGTCGGTCCGGACGGGCAGGCTCCGCATCTTGCGGAGCCGCCTGCCGGCGGGGCACCGCTGCTCGTCGTCGTGGACGACGTTCACCGGGCCGACCCGGCCACCGTCGAGCTCGTCGACCGCATGCTCCGCCACCCACCCGGTGATCGGGTGCTCGTGGGTATGGGGCTGCGGCCGCAGTACGCCCCGCGCAGGCTGCTGCGGGCACTGCGGGCCGCCGAGCGGGCCGGCACGCTGTCCACGGTCGAGCTCGGGCCCCTGCTGACCGACCAGGCCGATGCATTGCTCGATGGCGGACTCCCCGAGCCCGAGCGGGCCCGCATCCGCGAGGAGAGCGGAGGCAACCCGTTCTACATGCACGAGCTCGCACGCTGGGCGGCGGAGCCGTCCGACGGGCCGGACGGTGCCGGGCCGGGGGTGCCGAGCGGCATCGTCGCGTCGCTGCGCGAGGAGTTGTGCACGCTGCCGGCTTCCGCAGTGCGGCTGTTCACCGCGGCCGCCGTCGTCGGAGATCCGTTCGAGATCGGACGGGCCGCGGCTGTCGCCGCACTGCCGGAGGGGGAGGCGCTCGCCCTGCTCGACGAGCTGTGCAGCCGCGACCTCGTGCGTGCGACCGAGGTCCCCCGGTGCTTCACGTTCCGGCGCCCGGTGTTGCGGCGTGCGGCGTCCCGGTCGACGGTCCCGGACGGCCGCGCCGACGTGCGCGTCCGCATCTCTCCCACCGAGCCGGACCCCGCGGACGTCGGCGGGCCCACGCGACTCGGACCGGAGGCGGTGCGGCTGCTCACCGTGGCGCTGGACGCCGTTCCCGACGCCGACTCGGCCACCGCCACCCGGCTGCGGCTGGCGATCGGTGCAGCTCACCTGTGGGCTGCCGATCACGAGCAGGCACGGAGCTGGGCGAGCCAGGCCCGCAGCTCGGCCGGCATGGACCCGATCCTGCAGGGGGCGGCGGCTGCGCTGCTGGCCGGAGCGGCCGGCCGGGCCGGCTCCGTTGCCGAGACCGGCGCGGCGGCCGACGAGGCGGCCGCACTGCTCGATCCTCTTCCGGACGACGCCCTCACCACGCACATCGACGCCCTGCTCCTGCTGGGTTGGAGCGAGACCACGATCGAGCGGCCCGACCCCGCATGCGTTCACCTGCGCCGGGCGCTCGCCCTCGCCGAGCAGACCGGCCAGGTCCACCTGCTGCCCGAGGCGCGCTCCGCCCTCGCCGTCGCGCTGACCTGGACGGGCGCGCTGGCCGAGGCCGCGCGCAGCGGTGACGCGGCCATCGCCGGTGCGCGCTCGACGGGTGCGCCCGGCAGCCGCCTGCGCGCGCTGTGGAGCCGCTGCACCACCGCGATCGTCGCCGGGGACCTGCCCGGCGCCGCGCGGCTGTGCCGGAGGGCGCGTGGCCTGCCCGGGACCACCCCTGAGATCGCTGCCACCACCGCGGAGGTGCGACTCGTGGCAGGCGACCACGACGCCGGGATCGCGGCGTTGCGGGAGGCCGGAGGCGGAGCGGACCTCACGCGGATCGCTCGGTGCCACCGGCCGTACTGGTTCGCGCTGCTCACCGAAGCCGAGATCCGCTCGGGGCACCGGTCCGCCGCCACGGTCTGGGCCGAGCGGGCCGAGGAGGCGGCGGCCGGTCTCGGTCTCGCCGGCCGCGCCGGGTGGGCACTGCGGGCGGCAGCGGCCGTCCGCAACGCCCACCGCGAGCACGCGCGGGCGGCCTGCCTGGCACTGCGGTCCGCCGAGCTGCTCGACGGCGCCGGCAACCCGGTCGAGGCTGCCCGCTCCCGCACGCTCGCCGGCATCGCGCTGGGCGCGGCCGGACAGCGGTCCCGCGCTACGGCCGAGCTGGGTGAGGCGGCCGATGTGCTGGCTCGATGCGGGGCTGCCGGGCTCGGCGCACAGGCAGCCGCCCTGCTGCGGGGGATCCGCAGTGGTGGCGGCGGAAGCACCGCCCGCGACGTGCTGAGCCCCCGCGAGCACCAGATCGCCCTGATGGTCGCGACCGGTCGCACCAACCGTGAGATCGCCGACGAGCTGATGCTCTCGGTCAAAACTGTCGAGACACATCTCGGGCGGGCCTTCGGCAAGCTGGGTGTCCCGACCCGCGCGGCTCTCGCAGCGCAGGTCAGGGCAGGGGCCTGAGCGACCGGGGATTCCGCCGAGCGGGTCACGGGGCCCGCGTCACATGGTCCGGGCCGGGTCGCTGTGGAAGCATCCGGCCGTGGCCAGGACGACCAGCGCCGCCTCCGCGTGGCAGGTCGTGCCCGAGGACAGCGTCCACAACCTGCCCTTCGACCTCACGCGCTTCGTCGGGCGCGGCGCTGAGGTAGCCGCGGTCACAGCTGCGCTCGCCGAGCAGCGCTTGATCACGCTGACCGGGCCCGGCGGCTGTGGCAAGACGCGGCTCGCCACCCGTGTCGCGGCGGAGGCACTCGGCCGGTTCCCGGAGGGCTGCTGGTTCGTCGACCTTGCCGCCACAGGCGACGGCGACCTCGTCCCGCAGCTCGTCGCGCAGGTTCTGGGCGTGCGTGAGCAGCCCGGCGTCCCACTGGCGGACGTGCTCACCAGCGCCCTGCGGGAACGCACACTGCTCGTCCTGCTCGACAACTGCGAGCACGTCGTCGAGGCCGCCGCGGCGATGGTCCACGCGCTGCTGGCCGGGTGCCCGCGCGTGCGCGTGCTCGCGACCAGCAGGCGGTCGCTCGGCCTGCCGGGTGAGATCGTCTGGCGGGTGCCGCCGTTGCTGCACGGCGATGCGGTGCGGTTGTTCATCGAGCGTGCCCGCAACCGGTTGCCCACCTTCTCGCTGACGCCCGCCACGTCGCAGGCGATCGGCGAGATCTGCCGGGGACTCGACGGTCTCCCGCTGGCCATCGAGCTCGCCACCGCCAGGATCACCGTCCTCGCTGCGTCGGAGATCGCCGCGATGCTGTCCGACCAGCTCGAACTCCTTGCCGGTGGCGATCGCGGCGTCGAGCCCCGGCACCGCAGCCTGCAAGCGGCCCTGCGCTGGAGCTACGACCTGCTCAACGATCCGCAACAGCTGTTCTTCGCCCGGCTGTCGGTGTTCTCGGGCTGGTGGGGGTTGGACGCCGCCGCAGCCGCCACCCCGGCCGACCAGCGTTCGCTCGACCTGCTGACCGCGCTGGTGGACCAGTCACTGGTGGTGGCGGAGGCCGGCGCCGGGGCCGGGGGGACCACCAGATACCGGATGCTCGAACCGGTCCGCCAGTTCGGGCTCGCGCTCCTGGACGAGCAGGACGCGCTGGCCGCTGCGCTGGCTGCGCACGCGGCGTGCGTCCTCGCTCTCACCGGGCAGGCGGCTGCAGGCCTCCAGGGCCCCGAGCAGCTGGACTGGCTGCGCCGCCTCGACGACGCCGAGCCGGACCTGCGCGGGGCTGCCGCGACGCTGGCGCAGACCGGCGACGGGGAGCGTCTCGCGCGGCTGGGCTGGAACCTGTGGTTGTTCTGGTGGTTGCGCGGCCGGTTCAGCGAGGGGCGCCAGGCGATGGAGCAGGCCCTCGCCGGCCCGCTGGCGCCGCAGGCCCGGGCTCGAGCGACGTACGTGGCCGGCACGATGGCCTGCGGCCAGGCCGACTACCGGACGGCTGCCGAACTGCTCGAGTCCAGCATCCGGCTCGCGCACGGTGTGGGCGACACCGCTGTCGAAACCTACGCGTTGAGCAGCGCCGGGTTCGCCGCGATCGGCCTCGACCAGCAGGAGCGGGGCGTCGAGCTTCTCGAGCGGGGCGTCGGGCTTGCGCTGTCCTGCGGGCAGCAATGGGCGGCGTCGTTCATGTCGTGCTTCCTCGGCACGATCGCCCGGCGCGCCGGCCGGCTCGACCGGGCGGAGGAGCAGGGGCGCAGGGCGCTCGACCTGGCCGGATCGGTGGGCGACCGGGAGGGTGCGGCGATGGCGTCGCACCTGCTGGCGGGCGTGGCCATGGACGCCGGGCGCGACGCCGACGCCGCTGCCCACTTCCGGGAAGGGCTGCGGCTGGCCGCAGAAGTGGGGGACGCGCCGAACGTGGCCTTCTGCCTGCAAGGGCTCGCCACAGTGGACGCCGACGTACCGCGTGCGGTCCGGCTCTTCTCTGCCGCGGAGGCGCTGCTGTCGCGCGTCGACGCGGGCGGTTACGTCTCCGCACCCGACCAGGAGGGGATGCGCCGAGCAGTCGGCTCGGCGCGGGCCGGACTCGGCGAGGGGGCGTTCGCCTCGGCTTGGGCGAGCGGCCAGGACCTGTCCCCCGGGGAGGTGCTGGCGCTGGCGCTCGACCGCGGTCCGGCGCGGGAAGGAACGGATCCCGACGGGCTCACTGCCCGCGAGGCCGAGGTGCTCGACCTCATCGCAGGCGGCCGGGCGAACAAGCAGATCGCGTCCGAGCTGTCGATCAGTGTGTCCACGGTGGAGCAGCACGTCACGCGGATCTACGCCAAGATCGGCGCCAGAGGTCGGGCCGACGCCACCGTGCACGCGCTGCGCCGCAGCGCCCGCCGCTGACTACAGCACCTTCGACAGAAATGCCTGGGTGCGCTGCTGGCGTGGGTTGGTGAGTACCTGGCGGGGATCGCCGGCCTCGACGATGCGGCCCTCGTCCATGAACACCAGCGTGTCGCCGACCTCGCGGGCGAACCCCATCTCATGGGTCACCACGATCATCGTCATACCGTCGCGGGCGAGCCCCCGCATCACGTCGAGCACCTCGCCGACGAGCTCAGGGTCCAGCGCTGAGGTGGGCTCGTCGAACAGCATGAGCCGCGGGTTCATCGCCAGCGCCCGCGCGATCGCCACCCGCTGCTGCTGCCCTCCGGAGAGCTGGGAGGGGTAGGAGTCGTACTTCTCCGAGAGCCCGACGCGGTCCAGCAGCGTCATCGCGCGCTCGCGGGCCTGCCTCTTCGGCTCCCGGCGGACCGTGCGTGGCGCCTCCATGACGTTCTCGGCGGCGGTCTTGTGCGGGAACAGGTTGAACCGCTGGAACACCATGCCGATGTCGCGCCGCTGCCGCGCCACCTCCGACTCGCGCAGCTCGTGGAGCTTGCCGCCGGACTCCCGGTAGCCGATGAGCTGGCCGCTCACCCGCATCGCGCCCGCGTCGATGCGTTCGAGGTGGTTGATGCAGCGCAGGAACGTGGACTTGCCCGATCCGGACGGGCCGATGACGCAGGCGACCTCGCCGGGCATGACGGTCATGTCGATGCCGCGGAGCACCTCGACGTGCCCGAAGCTCTTGTGGACCTCGATCGCTTCGACCATGGGTGCGCTCATGTCGTCACCGTGCCTGCTCGGGGGCCCGCCACGACAACAGCCGTGAGCCCGTGGGACCGCGACTCGTGCCACGCCCGTAGTGGCGCTCGATGAAACCCTGCCCGATCGACAGCAGTGACGTGAGTGCCAGGTACCAGGCGGCGGCCACGATGAGCAGCGGGATCGTCTGGAAGTTGGTGGAGTAGATCCGCTGCACCGAGGTGAGCAGCTCGAAGTAGCCGATCACGACCACAAGTGAGGTGGTCTTCAGCATCGAGATGGTCTCGTTGCCGGTGGGCGGGATGATCACCCGCATGGCCTGGGGCAGCACGATTCGCCGCAGCGTCTGCGCCCGGGACATGCCCAGCGCGCCCGCCGCCTCCGACTGGCCGTGGTCCACCGACTGCAGCCCGCCGCGCACGATCTCGGCCATGTAGGCCGCCTCGTTGAGGCCGAGCCCGAGCAGGCATGCCGCGAACTGGTTGATCAGCTGGTTCGTGTCGAACGAGATGAACTCCGGGCCGAACGGGATACCCAGCGCGAGCCGGGGGTACAGCGCGGCCAGGAAGTTCCAGAACAGCAGCTGCGCGATCAGCGGTGTGCCGCGGAACAGCCAGATGTAGACGGCCGAGACGCTGGAGAGCACCGGATTGGGCGACAGCCGCATGATCGCGAGCCCGATGCCGCCGACGATGCCGATCGCCATCGACAGCACGGTCAGCACGAGCGTGTTACTCAGGCCGTTCAGCACCGGTGGGGAGAAGAGGTACTCCCCGACCACCCGCCAGCGGAAGCCGGGGTTGGTGAGGATCGTGTTGACGAACATCGCCGCCAGCACGGCCAGCACGGCGACCGCGAGCCATCGGCCGGGATGCCGCACGGGCACGGCTTTGATCGGCCGCGGCCGCCGCGTCGTGTCGACGGGCGAAGAGGTGGTCACTGCGAGATCAGCTCCGGATCTCGGAAGTGGGTATCGCGTCGTTGGACACGTTCCACTTCTCGAGGATCGTCTTGTAGGTTCCGTCGGTCATCAGGAACTTCACAGCACCCTGCACGGCTTGTGCGTACCGCTCCTGCTTCGTGGCCGAAATGATGCCGTACGGCGCTGTGTCCCCCGGGTCCCCCACCACCCTTTCGGTGCCGCGGGGGGAACCGTGACGAATACAGTTGGTAACGAACAGGTGGCGGACACGGTGACCTCCGGGACCTGACGGGGGCACGGTCGCAGCGTATTCAGCTACTGATCTCGGAAGTGGTGATCGCGCCGTTGGCCACGTTCCACTTGTCGAGGATCGTCTTGTAGGTCCCGTCGGCCATCAGCGACTGCAGAGCACCCTGCACGGCCTGGGCGAACTGCCCCTGGTTCTTGCCCAGGATGATGCCGTACGGCGCGGTGTCCCACGGTTCCCCGACCAACTCCACGGCTCCGCTGGTGGTGGTGACGGCGTAGGAGGCGACCGGTGAGTCGGCCAGCATCGCCGCGATGCGGTTCGACGTCAGCGCGAGTGTCACGTCCGTCTGTTGTTGCAGCTCGGTGACCTCGATGGCCGGCTTCCCGGCATCGGTGCAGGCCTTGCTGCGCGCGGCGACGTCGTCCACCTGCACGGTGCCTGCCTGCACGCCGACCCCGCGGCCGCACAGATTGTCGGCCGTGATGCCGTCCGGGTTGCCGGCCTTCACGGCCAGGCTGGTGCCCGCGGAGAAGTAGCTGACCATGTCCACGGTCTGGACGCGCTCGTCGTTGATCGTGAACGAGGACATGCCCAGCTCGTAGCGAGCACCTTCGATGCCCGGGATGATCCCGGAGAACGCGCTGTTCTGGAACTCCGGGGTGAGCCCGAGCTTCTGGGCCACGGCCGTGCCGAGGTCCACATCCATCCCGATGATGGTGGTGCCGTCCTGGGCGGTGAACTCGTTGGGCGGGTACGACGCATCCGTGCCGAACACGAGCCGGCCGTCGCTCGCGACCGCGGCGGGCACCATCGCGGCGAGCGCGTCGTCCTTCGGTGCGGCAGGGAGGGCCCCGGCGGTCGCCGAGTCGGCGGGTGCGCCACCGCTGCCGTCCCCGCCGGCGCCGCAGCCGGCGAGGACCACGGTCAGCGCAGCAGCGGCGAGCACAGTAGGTAACGAACGGGTGGTGGCGTGCACGATAACCTCCGGTACCTGACGGGGAGCTACGCCGGGATGCTGCCATTTCACCCCCGTTTGAGCACTCACGGATTGGTCACTGTTGTGTGACGTCACGCTCCGTGACGCCTTCGGGATCCCAGGTGAGCGACAGCGCTAGGCTGGGTACAGGGACATGAGGGACAGCGTCGACGCGCTGTCTGCGGTCGCACCACAACCACGGAGGAGCGCAATGCCGCTGTTCAGAAAGCTGGCCACGCTGGCCACGGTCGCGGAGGTCGCACGCCGCTACGCCAAGAGCAACCCGGACCAGGCGGCC
>DASYES010000403.1:0-4744 GCA_036498885.1 Pseudonocardia sp. | reverse complement strand
CACCACCGCTGTGACCCGGCCGGCGTCGACGTGAGCCAGGTGGGCCTGCACCGCGGACGTCGCCGCGGCGAGCTTCACCGTGCGGGCGGCGTCCAGGGCCGAGACCAGTGACGTGCCGAAGCGGGCGCGGGCATCCCCGGCCTCGCGGCCCGCCGCTCCGGCCAGGGGAGCACCCAGCGCCGAGACCGCCGCCGACACCACCAGAACCCCACCGATCACCGCTCCGGCCAGCAGACTCTGCCCGACGAGCGCGGTGATCAGCACGATGAGCACCCCGTTGATCACGTCGACCCACCGGTCGGCGTAGATCACCAGCCGGTCCGAGTCGAGCGCGCGGGCGACAACCTCCCCCGGAGGTGTGCGGACGAGCCGACGCTGCATCGTCTGTCCACGCATCACGGCGAGGCGCATGCGCAGCGTCACCGCCCCCCACCACAGCGGGTAGGTGCGGAAGGCCATAGCGATGGCCACCGGTGCCAACAGCAGCGACACCGTGAGCGCGCCGGCTGCGGCCCACGGCGTGGAGCCCTGCCCCAGGGCGGTGACCACCAGGCCCCACAGCCACCCCGTGACCGCGCCGTAGGCGCCCAGCAGGGAGGAGGCGAGGAACCCGATCGCACCGACCACGCCCCAGCGCGGATAGGCGCGCAGCATCGCCAGAACGGTGCGGGTCAAGCCGGGTGGCACGGGCGCGGGTGGCGGCGGGCGTTCCCGGCGCTCACCGCGGCTGACCAGAACCCCGGCGTCGGCGGCAGGCTCGGTCTCCCCGGCGGCGGCCAGCAGCTCTCGGAACGGCCCGGGCTCGGCGGCCAGCCGGGCGCGGGGGCCCTGCTGTACGACACGCCCCCGGTCGAGCACCGCCACGGAGTCGCAACGCCGCGTGGTGGACAGCCTGTGGGCGATGAGGATGCCGGTGCGCCCGGTGAGCAGCCGGTCGGCGGCCCGGGTGACGAGGCGCTCGGTCTGTGGGTCCATCCGCGCCGTGGCTTCGTCGAGCACCACGACCGCGACGTCGCGGACCAGCAGCCGGGCGAAGGCGACGAGCTGCTCCTCGCCCGCCGACAGCGTGCTGCCGCCGGTTCCCAACCGCGTGCCGAGGCCGTGCGGGAGGGACTGCACCCACTCGGTCAGCCCGAGGGCTTCGACGGCCCCCTCGATGTCGGCGCGCCGGACGTCCCTGAACAGGGTGATGTTCTCCTCGAGCGTGGCGGCGAGGATCTCGGTGCGCTGCGTGACGACGCCGACCGCCCGCCGCAGGTCCTCGATCGCCGTCGTCGAGACGTCCTGACCGGCGACGAACACCGTGCCGGGCGGTGGCTCCATCGCCCGCGACAGCAGTTTGGCCAGTGTCGACTTACCCGCTCCGGTGCGCCCGACCAGCGCGCAGGTCGTCCCCGCGGCAACCGAGAGGTCCACCGAGCGCAGGGCGAAGCCCCCGGGGTAGCCGACGGTCAGATCGCGGAACTCCACCGCCGCCGGACCGGCCGGTACGGGCGCGCCGCCGACGGGCTCCTGGGGAGCGGACAGCAGCCCGCCGATCCGCTGCAGTGCGCCCAGGCCGGCCTGCACCTCCGGCAGGTGGTTGGTGACCTGGTTGAGCTGTCCGGCGAAGGTCGTGACGAGCAACCAGAGGGTGACCAGCCCCGCCACTCCGAGCTGACCCGCACCTACCAGCGCGGCACCGCTCACCGCGAGTGCGGCCAGCGCGGCGTGCACCACGAGGCCGGTGCGCAGGCCGACCTGGGTTGAGGCGGAGCACGTGGCGGCGACCCGGAGCAGCACCTGCTGCGCGAGCCGCACGTACTGGCGCACGACGTGCGGCTGGCCGAGGGAGGACCGCACATCGTCCCGACCGGCGATGGCCTCCTCCAGCTGGGCGGAGTGGTCGGACCATGCGGCTTCCTCGGCGAGCTTGCGATCGGACACGACCCGGGTGAGCCTGCGCACCACGACCACGGCGAGCAGACCCACCACCGGGAACCCGATCCAGGCAGGCCACCACGCGAGCCCGGCGACCACCCAGGCCAGCACCGAGCGCAGCGCGGCGCGGCCCAGCTGCCACCCGGTGCGCCGCAGCAGGACACCGGCCTGACGGGCGTCGTCGTCGACGCGGTCGAGCACCTCGCCGACGGCCAGCTCCTCCAGCGCCGGCAGCGGCTGGTGGAGCGCAGCGTGCAGCAGGTCGGCGCGCAGCCGGCCCTCGGCCCGCCCGACGACCCCGGAGAAGGCGGTGCGTCCGGCGGTGTCGAGCAGGCTGGATCCGATCAACAGGCAGGCGAGCAGCCCGACCAGCCAGGCGGTGGGGCCCGCGGCCACCTGACCTGCCACGACGGCGGCCAGCGTCTCGGCGGCGGCCGCGACGATGGCCACGGCAACGGCGCCTGCCGACATCGGCCCGGCCAGACGTCGCCAGGTGAGCGGCTGAACGCGCACGTTCCCCCGCCCTTCGCACCGTCCGGCCCACCGGGACCGATGATCTCCGGATCGGAACGCTAGCGTCCGTGCACTGTTGTCCGCTTCGGGTTTTCCGGCGGCATACTCCTCCGGTGGAAGCCGGTGCCGACCTGGACTACGCACGCACCAGCGACGGCGTGACGATCGCTTACCAGGTGCTCGGCCGGGGGCCGGCGGTCGTGTGGCTGCCGTCGCTGGGCAACCTGCGCGCCCAGTGGCGGGTGCCGGTACTGCGGGCCGCGTACGAGCACCTCGCGCGGTCGCTGACCCTGGTGCTCTACGACGGGCGTGGCATGGGCAGCTCCGAGCGCCGGGTCGACCCGAACGAGCTGGGCCTCGACGCGCACCTGCGCGATCTGGACGCGGTGGTCACCGCAGCCGGGCTCGAGAGCACGGCGCTGCTGGGCTACTACCACTCCGCGGCGACCGCCATCGCCTTCGCGGCCGAGCACCCGCGGCAGGTCACGCGCATGGCACTCTTCGGCGGGGCAGCCCGGTTGCGCGACGCGATGAGTCCGGTGCAGACGCAGGCGTTGCTGTCGCTCGTGGACCAGGACTGGGACCTCTTCGCCGACACCGCGGCGCACGCCTGGCTGGGATGGACCGCGGGCGAGTCCGGGCGCCTGGTCGCCGAGGTGTTCCGCAGCGCGGCCGCGCCAGGAGTCGCCAACGCATGGTTCGCGGCCGCAGCGGGGGTCGACGTCACCGATCGCCTGCCCGAGGTCGCCGCACCGACGCTCGTCCTGCACCGCCAGGGGGAGCGGCAGATCCCGGTGGAGGTGTCCCAGCGGCTCGCCGAGGCCCTTCCACACGGCCGGCTGGTCGAGCTGGCCGGCTCGTCACCGACGTTGTTCATGGCGAACGCCCGCGCGGACCTGGAGCTGGTCACCCGCTTCCTGGTCAGCGGTGACGTCGTCGCACCGGCGGTGCCTGCCACCCCTCCCGCCGACGGCGTGACGGCTCGCGAGCTGGACGTGCTCCGACTGTTGGCGACCGGCGAGTCGAACGCAGGCATCGCCCGCGGCCTCGGCATCACGGTGCACACCGTCGAGCGGCACACCGCGAACCTCTATCGCAAGATCGGCGCGAGGGGCCGGGCCGATGCGACGGCCTATGCGCTGCGTCGCGGCATCGCCTGACGGATTTCCGTCACCTGTCCTACCCGGTGACCTCGATGCGTGGTGCAGCAGGCGCCACGACGATCACGAGCATGACGACGACGCGATCCACCCCGCCCACCGGCGGCTCTCGGCAGATGGCTCAGGCCAGCGCCCCCATCGCCCGTGCACTGGCCGGGCGGCGCTTCTTCCCCCTCTGGGCGGTTGTGCACCACCGTGGCCGCAAGACAGGACGGGCGCTGTCAGTGCCCGTGGCCGTGCGGACCAGAGCCGACGCCTTCATGATCACGTTGCCCTGGGGCCCCCGCACGAACTGGGCGCAGAACGTGCTCGCGGCCGGCGAGTGCGTCCTCACCTGGAAGGGCGTCGACCATCGGCTCGCCCGGCCTGAACTGATCACGACGGCCGATGCGAGACCGTACTTCGGGCCAGTGACGTGGGCTGTGGTGAGGCGGCTGTTGCGCGCGGAGTCGTTTCTCCGGCTCCACCGACCCTAGGCGGATCCGTGATAAGTCACGCATCACAGGCGGCAGGTGGTGGCCTCGTCCGGCTCCCCGCCGAAATACCGGGTAAGCACATCGCGGAACACCTGCCGGTCCGGCGCGGCGTAGGCGAAGAGCGTCATCGACGATTGCAGTTTCTGGGCGTCGACCGGTCCGAACACCTGTACCGCGCTCACGCCGTCGAGGTCGGCGAGTGCCGACGCCGACTCGATGAGGCGCGGTCCGAGTACCGGGTGGGCGAGGTAGGCCTGCGCCTCCGCGAGGCCGGAGATCGCGAAGTGCCGGGACGTCTCGCTCAGGCCGAGTCCGGCGATCTGCGGGAAGACGAACCACATCCAGTGGCTGCGCTTGCGGCCGGCGCGCAGTTCGCGCAACGCCTGGTCGTAGGTGTCGCCGTCGTCCTGCGCGTCGACGAAGCGGTTGAGGTCGAACGGGTCGGTCACCCACGCAGGTTCGCCGGTGACGCCGGCGGCGTCAATCCGGACTCGAGATGCACGAGAGCATGACGATTCCGGCCCCGTGCAAATTGGGCCGGAATCCGGAGCGCCTACACAATTCCTCATTCCGGCGCCGCACAAGTGTGTTCTACGATCGCGTCATGTCAGATCTCGACGGCCCCATCGAGGGGGGCGATTCCGTGTGCTGGCTCGACCAGCTGTGCCCGGAGTG
>DASYES010000402.1:0-6792 GCA_036498885.1 Pseudonocardia sp. | reverse complement strand
GCTCCGGGCGATCTCGGCCCGCAGGTCGTCGAGGCCGATGTCGAGACGCGTTCGGTAGTCGGCCCAGTCCCGGTCCGCGACGTCCTGGCACCGGTCGTGGGCCCGCACGAGGTGGGTCAGCAGGGTGTCGAGAGCCGTTCTCACCCGCCCGGCCGCGCTGGTGTCGGAGGACCCGTCGGCAGCAGCCCGGACGGCGCGTGTGACCTCCGCCAGCCGATGTTCCCGCGGATCCGACGGTGATGAGGACAAGGTCACGAAGCGTGAGATTATGACGACCGCGGCGGCAGATGCCACGCGGGAAAGCTGAACAATGGATGACAGGAAGCGTCCGATCAGTACACGTAGGACCGTCCGGCTGGGGTAGTACCAGTCGCGCCGTTCGGACAATTGGTGCTACTCCGCCGGTCCGCGGGCGTATGTCCGCGCCGGATCGCCTTTTGTCGACCATCGGACCGGGCGGGAAACGGCCATGAGCCCCGGCGTGCCTGCTGTTGACAGGGCGGCCGTGGTCGTCACAGGCTCTGCGTCGCCGGCTCAAGCAGCGAGGATGGGATTCGATTGACTTCCGTTGACCAGATCGTGAGCTCGTTTCGACAAACGCCGCGGGCCGCGGGTCACTCCGAGCGGACCCGCCGGGAGCTCAGGGAAGCACTCGCGGCCGTCGATCTCCTGGACGGCCTCGACGACCTGACGATCCAGGAGCTCGACGACGACGAGGTGCTTCTCCTGTCGCGGGACGGGCGCGAGGTCGCCACCTGGCAGCAGGACTACCCCTATGACGAGCGGATGAGCCGCGACGAGTACGAGTTCCGCAAACGCGGGCTGCAGATCGAACTGCTGAAAATGCAGTCCTGGGCCAAGGACACCGGACAACGGATCGTGGTGCTGTTCGAAGGCCGCGACGCCGCCGGTAAAGGCGGCACGATCAAGCGATTCATGGAACATCTCAATCCGCGTGGCGCTCGCGTGGTGGCCCTCGAGAAGCCGACACCGCGCGAGCAGTCGCAATGGTACTTCCAGCGCTATTTCAGCCAGCTACCCGCGGCGGGGGAGATCATTCTCTTCGACCGCTCCTGGTACAACCGTGCCGTTGTCGAGCCCGTCATGGGCTTCTGCACCGACGACGAGTACGAGGAGTTCATGCAGCAGACTCCCGCCCTCGAGGATGCGTTGGTGGGCACCGGCATCCACCTGGTGAAGCTGTGGTTCTCCGTCTCCCGGGCGGAGCAGCGCACGCGGTTCACGGTCCGGGTCATCGACCCGCTGCGGCAGTGGAAACTCAGCCCGGTCGACCTGGCGGCCCTGGAACGCTGGGACGACTACACGCGTGCGAAGGAGAGGATGTTCGCGCGTACGGACACCACGGTGGCGCCGTGGACCGTCGTGAAGAGCAACGACAAGAAGCGCGGCCGGATCGCCGCGCTGAGCTGGGTGTTGTCCAACCTGGACTATCCGACGAAGGACACCGACGTCATCGGTACGCCCGACCCGCTCATCGTCGGGTCGCCTGCCGACGTCTACGAGGTCAGCGAACGCAGCTCGTAACCCGCGCTCATCGTCGAGACGGCCGCGGTTTGGTGCCGTTGTTGCGCAGGGATCCGAGCCGGCTCAGGACGTCGAACCTGCCGCCAACCCGTCCTACCGGGCGGGGTCACGGGTGGACCACCGGCCCGGACCGCGGCCACCAGATAACCGGGTGTGCCCGGCTCACGGAGCGCGGTCGGTCTCGGGTAGCCACTCGCGCCGGGCGTCGAACGGTCGATCCGCGCGGCCGACCTCGAGCAGGCAGTGCAGAAAGCGCGCGAGAACGGGGTCGGCGTCGTCGCGTCGCCACACCACCGACCACGGATACCGCGGCACCGGGTCGACGAGCCGGACGACGCGGTACCCCGACTCGGCCCGGACGGGAATGGAAGCCGGTACGAGCGTCATCATGTCCGCTCGTTCACCGAGCTGCCTGATGACCTGATCGATCCCGAGGTTCGTGCCCGTCGCGTCCACCCGGGCCCCGAACGACTCGGCGAACCGGCGGATGTAGCCGCTGAACTCCGGAGCGTCCCGGGTGGCGGGCGCCCACAACGCGGTGCCGCCCAGATCGGCCGGGCGCAGGCTCTCGCCGGCGAGCGGGTGATCGGCACGCACGAGCACCCCGAGAGCGTCCAGGTGCACCAGGGCGTGGCGCAGCGACCGTGGCCATGGTGTGCCGAGGTCGTGCACCCGGCCGAAGGCGGCGTCAACCTCCCCGCGCAGGAGCGCGGCGGTGGACGCGGCGAGGCCACGCCGCATGCTCGGCTCGACCTCGAGACCGTCGTCGGCGTCGAGCACGCGGCCGACCAGGCGCAGCGGCGCGAGAAGCTGGCCCCACACGTCGACGCGCAGCCGCGGGTTGCTGTTGCGCGCGGTCGCGGACTCGGCGAGCACGAGGAGCCGGCGCGCCTCGGGAAGGAACCGTCTGCCGGCGTCGGTGAGCTCGACGCTGCGGCCCGTCCGGGAGAAGAGCGCACCGCCGAGCGCGTGCTCGAGGCGTTGCACCCGCTTCGAGAGGGCTTGCTGGGTGAGGTGCAGATGGGCGGCCGCGCGGCTGAAGTTCAACACGTCCGCAGCCGCGACGAAGGCGCGGACCTGCGCAAGGTCGAGATCCACCTGGCCGTCGCGCACGCTCCTGCCCCCCTCGCCACCGCCTGGCGGATGTCTACGCGGACAACCGGTGGTTGTGCAAGCGGCCGGAGATCTGTTGGACGCCGCGCACTCGCCGTTGCTTCGCTGGACGCGGCGGTCCGCGACGGTCCGCCCGACCGGAAGGAGGTGGCCAAGTGGCCGAGCGAGGTGAACGTGTCCACACCGTGGTGCTGGGCGCCGGCTACACCGGAACGCTGACGGCGATCCGCCTGGCGCGCCGTGTGCGGCGGGGAACGGTCACCCTCGTGAATCCGGCGCCGCTGTTCACCGAACGGCTGCGGATGCACCAGCTCGCCACCGGCCAGCAACTCGCCGAGATCGCGCTGCCCGACCTCCTGGCTGCAACAGGCGCCACGTTCGTCCAGGGCCGGGCACGAGGCATCGAACTCGCCGAGCGGCGTATCGACGTCGACACCGCCGGCGGAGTCACGCAGATCGGCTTCGACCACCTCGTCTGCGCGATGGGCAGCGCAACCGACCGTACGGCCGTGCCAGGGATCTCCGAGCACGCACACACATTGGACGGTCCAGGGGCCGCCGCAGCCCTGGCCGCCCGCTTACGAGGTCTGCCCCCGGGCGGGGCCGTCGTGGTGGGTGGCAACGGGTTGACCGGCGTCGAGGCTGCCACGGAGATCGCAGAGTCGTTTCCGCACCTGCGGATGATGCTGCTCGGCCGTGGAGAACCCGGCGCGACGATGGGTCCCGGAGCCCGCGCCCACCTCGACGCCGCTCTGAACCGCCTGCACATCGGCGTGCGCAGCGGGGTCGAGGTCCGGAAGATCCTCCCCGATGCGGTGGAGCTGGCGGGCGGCGAGCTCGTGCGGTTCGACGCGTGCCTCTGGACGGGTGGGTTCGTCGCTCCACCGCTGGCCAAGGAGGCAGGCCTCCACGTGGACGGGCAAGGGCGAGTGATCGTCGATGCCTTCCTCCGCTCCGTCTCACATCCGGAGGTCTTCGCCGTGGGCGACTCCGCTGCCATGGCCATGGCCTGGGGCACGGTGCACGGAACCTGTCAGAGCGGGATCCCGTCGGCCGCCCACGCGGCGGACAACGTGGCACGCACGATAGCCGGGAGGACGCTGCGCCCGTTCCGGTTCGGGTACATCCACCAGCCGGTGAGTCTCGGTCGGCGTGATGCGGTCATCCAGTTCACCCGGCCCGACGACAGCCCGCACCACTGGTACCTCGCGGGCCGGGCGGCGGTTGCGTACAAGGAACTGGTGACGAGCAGTCCGCCGATCACCTTCCGGCTGTCGCGGCACCTCCGCGTTCCACAGCGGCTGCTCGCGTCCCGCGGCGGGCGGAGGACCCGCTGAGCTCTCGTGCCGTGCTCAGGGGACGAGGACCGCCGCTCCCGTCACGCGGCCCGCCGCGAGATCGGCGAGCACGCGGTCGGCCTCGCCGAGGGGGTGCGCCGTGACGGTGGGCCGCACCCCCAGCGCAACCGCGAGCCGCAGGAACTCCTCCCCGTCTGCTCGTGTGTTGGCCGTGACGCTGCGCAGCTGCTTCTCCCGGAACAGCTCCTCGGCGTAGCCGAGCTGCGGGATGTCGGACAGGTAGATCCCTGCCACGGCGAGGGTGCCGCCCTGGTCGAGGGCCCGCATCGCCACCGGCACGAGCCCACCTGCCGGCGCGAAGAGCACGGCGGAGTCGAGCGGCTCGGGCGGTGGGGAGTCCGACGATCCGGCCGAGGCTGCACCGAGTTCGAGGGCGAGCTTCCGCGCCTGCGCCGATCGCGTGAGGACGTGGACCGTGGCCCCCTGCGCGATCGCCACCTGCGCGACGATGTGCGCGGACGCCCCGAATCCGTAGATCCCCAGCCGCCCGCCCGGGGGCAGCTCAGCGCGCTTCAGCGCCCGGTACCCCACGATTCCTGCGCACAGCAGTGGGGCCGCCTCCGTATCCCCGACCCCTTCGGGCATCCGGTAGGCGTACGCCTCGGGCACCACGGCGTAGTCGGCGTAGCCGCCGTCGGCGTCCCAGCCGGTGAACGTCGCGAACGGGCACAGGTTCTCCCGGCCACTGCGGCACCACCGGCAGCGGCCGCAGGTGCCCCGCAGCCAGGCGATCCCCACTCGATCGCCGACCGCGAACCGATCAGCGCCTGCGCCGCACGCGTCGACCCGTCCGACGACCTCATGGCCGGGCACCGTCGACGAGCGTCGCGGCGGGAGATCACCCTCAGCGAGGTGCAGATCCGTGCGGCACACCCCGCAGGCGAGCAGCTGCACCCGTACCTCTCCCGGCCCGGGCTCCGGCTCCGGTAGGTCGAGGACACGCAGCGGACGGGTCTCGATCGGCCCGGGCTGTTCCACCACCCATGCACGCATGTCACCACCATGCCCGGTCGCGCCGGTGCGCTGTATCACCACAGGCAGCGCACCACCATCGGCAGGAGGCTCGCCGCAGGCAGCAGGCCGATCACGGCGTCGGAGTCGGATCTCGTGCATCGCGATCGACGGGTCCGGAATGACGCGGCGCAGGGCGCGCGGGCCGGATTCGTCGACATCCCGACGCAGGCCGGGGACGCGCTCGTCGAGCAGGTGACCGCCCGAGGGCACCCGCAGCCCCTCTTGCGCGAGTGCGACATCCGCGACCTCGACGCCTACCGCGCGGTGATCCGGGAGGCGACGTGCAGGTGCTCGTCAACAACGCGGGGAACGACACCCGTCACGCCGTGTACGGCCAATACGGTCGCGCCCCCGACGACGGACCTCTAGCGTCGCGCCGGTGACCTACCGGCCCGCCATGTCCGACGAGCGGATCGCGGACCTCCGACGCTGGCACGAGCGTGCCTACCGCGAGCTGAGCAGCGCCGGCGAGCAGCGGTTGTCCTACCTCGGGCTCGACCTCGTGGTCCCGCCAGGCGTCTTCGCCCCGACCCCCACGTCCGACCTGCTGGGCCGGGCCGTGGTCGACGAGGTGCGCCCCGGCGACCGGGTGCTCGACATGGGCACCGGTTCCGGTGTCAACGCGATCCTCGCCGCCGCCGTTGCGGCGGACGTCGTCGGTGTCGACGTCAACCCGGCCGCTGTCGAAGCGGCAACGGTGAACGCCGCCCGCAACCGGGTGCGCGCCACGTTCTGCGTCAGCGACGTCTACTCGGCGGTGGCGGGTAGTTACGATCTCATGGTCATCGATCCACCGTTCCGCTGGTTCGCCCCGCGGGACATGCTCGAGTGCGCGATGGCCGACGAGGGCTACGCCGCAGTGGGCCGGTTCTTCTCCGGCATCGACGCACGATTGCGGCCGGACGGTCGTGTGCTGTTGTTCTTCGGCACCTCCGGCGACCAGGACCACGTGCTCGGCCTGGCGACGGCTGCCGGGCTGCGGGCCGAGGTGGTCGCATCCCGCGACCTGACGCTGCGTGGGGTGGCGGTGACCTATTCCACGTTCCGCCTCGTGCGTTGATCCGCCGGGTCGGGCTTGACCTTGTCGCAGCGTCAGGGTTTGTGATTGCTGCATGCGCATCGGCGAGGTGGCGGAGGCGGCCGGGGTGTCCACCCGCGCCGTCCGCCATTACCACCGCATCGGGCTGTTGCCCGAGCCTCCACGGCGGGTCAACGGGTACCGGACCTACGGCGTGCGTGACGTGCTGCGGCTCGCCCGGGTGCGGCGCCTCACCGAGCTGGGGCTGAGCCTGGACGAGGCGGCCGACGTGCTCGCCGACGACGAGGGCAGGGAGCTGGGCGAGATCCTCGCCGAGATCGATGCCGACCTCGCCCGTCAGGAGGTGGAGATCCGGCAGCGCCGGGAGCGGCTGGCGGAGCTGCTTCGCCGGGCGGCCGACGGCCCTCTGGACGCCGACGACGCGGTCTCCGTGCCCACCGCGGAGCTGCTCGATCGGATCACCACGGCTTTCCCCGGCAACGGGATATGGAGCGGGCGATGACTCCCCTGCCGGTCCTCGCGAGGCGCGCTGCGGAGTTCGAGGCCGCCGGGTGGCGCAGCCTCGCCCGGTGGGTGATGCGGCGCCCCGACACCAGGCCGGGCGACGTGGCCTTCGCTTACCACGGTCCGATGCTGGCACCGATCGTGGTGATACTCGTGCTGTCGGTCATCGAGGTCGTGGCGCTGGACCTGATCGTGTCCTGGCCGTGGCAGTGGTTGCGC
>DASYES010000401.1:0-6119 GCA_036498885.1 Pseudonocardia sp. | reverse complement strand
GGGGTCGGGTCGGAACGCGCCACAGAACAGCTGCTGCTCTCACTGCAGACGCTGGGCGGCTCGGGTTACCTGCAGGACTACCCCATCGAGCAGTACATCCGCGACGCCAAGATCGACTCGCTGTACGAGGGCACCACCGCGATCCAGTCGCTCGACTTCCTCTTCCGCAAGATCGTGCGGGACAACGGGCAGGCGATCGGACACGTCGCCGGCGAGATCCAGGCCTTCCTCGACGCGGAGGCGGGCAACGGACGGCTCAAGGAGGAGCGCGCACTGCTCGGTGTGGCCCTCACCGACGTCCAGGGCATGCTCGCGGCGCTCACGGGATACCTGATGGCGTCCGCGCAGGACCCGTCGGGCATCTACAAGGTCGGGCAGCACACTGTCCGGCTGCTGATGGCCGTGGGCGACCTGCTCATCGGCTGGCTGCTGTTGCGCCAGGCCGAGGTCGCGCTCACGGCGCTGGGCCAGGACGGGGCCGCTCCGGTCAAGGACGCCGCCTTCTACGAGGGGAAGGTGGCCGTGGCCCGGTTCTTCGCCAAGACCGTGCTCCCGCTGCTCACGGCCCAGCGCGTGGTGGTCGAGACGGCCGACAACTCGCTGATGGAGCTGTCCGAAGCAGGTTTCTGAGCACAGGAAGGGCCGGGGGTGGCGTTCGCCCTCGGCCCTGTCCGTGTGTTCGCGCTCCGTTATCCGGCCGCGATGTAGCTCTGCAGCTGCTCACGCTCGGACTCGAGCAGGTCGATCCGCGCCTTGACCAGGTCACCGATGCTCACGATCCCGGCCAGCCGACCCTCGACCACGACCGGCAGGTGCCGGAACCGGCGGTTGGTCATCACGGCCGCGATGTCCGCCACGCTGTCGCCGGGGGCACAGGTGGTGACCCCGGTGATCATGATGTCGCCGACTCTGGCCTCCAGCAGCCGTGGCCCGGCGACGTCGAGCCTGCGCACGACGTCGCGCTCGGAGACGATTCCGACCAGCTCGCCGCCGTCGACGACGGGTAGCGCCCCGACGTTGTGGGTGGCCAGTTGGGAGATCAGCTCGGCGACGGTGACACTCGGGTCGACCGTCGCCACGTCACTGCCCTTGCTCCGCAGCACGTCCGCGATACGCATGTCGAGCCCTCCGTTCCCCTTCGGCTTGAACCGAGAGTACGAATGTGAGCTGGATCGCGAAAGACCTGATGCCCGAGAAAGATCGCTGAGCGCCCCGCGGCTCACGGTCCACAGACGACGATCGGCGACGGGTTGTACCGCACCGTGCGGGTCTCGTGGCGCGCCTCTCCCGTGCTGATGTTGCGCAGCGTGCGGGTGTCGGTGATGGTGAACCCGGGCGCTCCCTGGCTCGGGCTGCACGGTTCGCCGGCCGGGATCGTCACGGTGGTGGGGGCCGTCGGCTTGGTGCGCGGGCCCGGAGTGGACGTCACCTCGTAGACCTTCGTGCCGTAGAGCCGCACGGTGAGCGAGCTCGGCGTCCACACCGTCTGGATCATCACACCCGTCGGGTTGTCGTTGCGGAACTTCAGGTCGATGGAGCCCTCGAAGACGGTGGCCTCGCGACCGGCGGGGTAGCGGCTGATGTAGAAGCTGTGCTCCTTGTGGGCCACGTTGGTCATGCCTGCGAAGTACGACGCGTTGTAGAGCGTGGTGGCCACCTGGGAGACACCGCCGCCGATGCCACGCGAGGCGTGCCCGTCGGAGATGATGCCGGCTTCGACGTAACCGTGGCTCGCGTCGCGCGGCTCCGTGGCCTGGTTGAGGCTGAACGTCTCCCCTGGCTTCACGATCATCCCGTTGATCTGCTCCGCAGCCCGCTTGATGTTGCGCCCGGAGTCGGCGGCGAAACCGCCGGTGGTGAACTCGCCGATCACACCTGTGATGCCGAGCGCGTTCAGTTCCTCGGTGGTGAGCTCGGCGGGCTGGTCGCCGTAGACGGCGGTGATCTCGCGCTCTCCGGTGCCGGTGAGCACATCGAGCAGTGGGGCGAGGCTGACCTCGTAATCGACCCCGCGACCGTCCTGCGAGGGGACGACGACCGGCCGGCCGGAGGAGAAGTCGAGCGTCGCATCGCGACCCGGCCGCTCCGACTCCGCGAGCTGGGGCTTGAGCGCATCGGTGATGGCGGCCGTGTTGATCTCCGGCACCAGGTTGCCTGCATCGGCGCGGAACGTCAGGGCCGACGCGATGACCTCCGGCGTGACGGTGCCGGTGGCCCCGCCCTCGCCGATCATCTCGACCGGACCCGACACGGCAGGGCGGGCGACCTGGTCGATCGCGGCGATGACGTCCTCGGGAGCGGTCGACGGCGGCAGCACGGTGAGCGGAAGGGCCACCGGCAGGCCGAGGGCCCATTCGCCCTGCAGCACGCCGGCCGCCGCGGGCACGTCGAGCTTCTGGCCCGGCACCGGGTCGACCGGGACCAGCTCGGTGCCCTCGAACCGCACCGAGCCCTCCACCGGCGCCTTGTCGACGATCGGCGACAGCTCCTCCAGCGCCGCGTTGAGCGCCTCGCCGTCGCTCCTCGTGACGACACCGACCTCGCGCTCGCTGAAGAACGACGTGATGCGGGTGATCGGGTTGAGCGGCTGCGAGCCGGCCTCGGCCAGCGTGGCGTCCCAGTCGATGGCCAGGCCGGCAGCGGCCGGATCGATCTCGCTGCGAGCCTCCCCGACGCTGACCTGGATCGGTTGCTGCGTGCGGGGATCGATCTCGCTGTGCAGCCGCTGCTCGGCCTCGTCGAGGCCGAGGCCGCCCACCCGCACGCCCGCGACCGTGACCCCACGGGGCATCGATCCGGAGTTGATCACCAGGTCGCCGACGTAGAGCAGAGCCAGCGCGCCGACCATCCCCGTGAGCAGAAGGATTCGGCGCTTGCGCTTGCGCACGGGCGGCTCGCCAGGGGCGGCCGCGGGCTGGCCAGGACCGCCGGTGGGCGGAGGCATCGGAGGGGACGTGATGGAGGTGGTGGTGTCGACGGGAGGGGCCAGGAAGGCGGTGGCACTGCTGGTCGGGGGCACGAGCGGAATGCGCTCTGTGGCGGGCTCCGCGTGCTGCGGGGGCGCGGCAGGGGCCGGCGCGGGCGGGGCCGGCGCGGCGGCCCGCGGGATCATCTGGGTGGCTTCCTGGTCGACCGGGTTGAACCAGGCGGTCGCCGCGGAGTGGCCGGTGGCGGCTGGAGTGGCGCTCCCGGCGCGCACGGCCATGGTCGGCGCCTCGCCCTGCGCCGGGCCGCCCGCGTTCCGCCCGGCCGGAGCCGGCGCGCCTGCTCGGGACTGGTCGCGCGTGGGTGCGGCGGCGGGAGCGTTGGCAGCGGCGAGCGGCGTGCGGTCGGTGGGGGCCTCGTCGTCGCCGGGCGCGGCGCCACCCACGGCGGTGCGGACGGTGGGGCTCTCGTCGGCGTCGGGGCCGTCGGGTTCCTGGCGCGGGCGCGGGCGGGGGCGTGGCGCGGGCCGCGCGCTCTCGATGGGTGAGCCGGACGTCGGCTGCTCCGCTGGACGGCCCGCGGGACCCTGTGCGGGCGGCGCCATCGCGCCGCCGGTGCCCTCGGTTGCCGGCTGGGCGATCTCGACAGCGGTGCTGGCGTCCAGTACGGGTTCGCCGCCGGTCGGCGCGTCGGCCGCGGGCTCGACGGGACCGGGCTCGGTCGCCGGCGGCGATGCCTCGATCCGTCCGGCCACCTGATCGCCCACGGTGACTGCGCTTTCCGTCCCCCCGTTGGTGCCGGACGTGCGCTCCTGCACCTCCGACACCTGGCCGTTCTCGTTCTCCGCCCGCTCCGCGTCCGGACGGGACGTCACCTCGCCGGGCGAGGACTGCCGCTCGGGCATGAAGTCCTTTTCCCCTCGAAACTCGGACCGAACCTCACGAGGGTCGGTTCGTCACAGGTAGAGCCCCGTACCGTGCTCGGTGCGCTCCGTCGCGACGGCGTGCAGCTCACGTTCCCGGAGCACCAGGTACGTCGTCCCCTGCACGTCGACCTCGTACTGGTCGTCACGGGCGAACAGCACCCGGTCCCCGACCTTGACGGAGCGGACATTCGCCCCCACACCGAACACCTCTCCCCACACCAGACGTTTGGCGACCTCGGCGGTTGCCGGAATGACGATGCCGGCGCCACTGCGCCGCTCACCGCTCGTCTCCGGCCTGACCATCACACGGTCGTGCAGCATCTGGATTTCGAGCTTCGGGTCCTGCACCGGCCAGATGCTACGACCCCTGCCCGGCGCGGCCGTCGCTGACCTCGCAGATCGGGCAGGCGCATCCCACCGGAACGAGAAGACCCCGCAGTGCTGTCAGGTCGGGGGTCCGACAGCGCCGCGGGGTCGTACTGACAATCGAACCGGAAGGGCGGGGCGTTACTTCACTCATCGTAATCCTCTCCTTTCACCCGTTCGGGTCATCCAGCTCAACCCTGGGTAAGGAGGAAACGACCGAAGTGCGGCACGGTGAAGGCGATCTGGCCGCGCTGCGCGGAGAAGACGAGCCCCTTCTTCAGCAGGCTGTCCCGTGCCGGCGACAGCGACGACGCTCGGCGGGTGAGGTGTTCGGCGATCCGGGCGGTCGGCACCGGGTCGTCGCGCCCCTCCGTGAGCTCGGCCATGGCCCGCAGGTACTCCCGCTCCGCGGGTGTGGCCCGCTCGTAGCGCGAGCCGAAGAACCCGACGGCGAGCTCCGCCTCGGCCTCCGGAGCCGCCAGTTTCACATCGGCCGCGCTGATCGGGCTGCGCGTCGCAGCGTCCCAGGCGGCCTTGCCGTAGGCCTGCACGAAGTAGGGATAGCCGCTGGAAGCCTCGAACAGGGCGTCGAGGGCGTCGATGTCGAAGGAGGCTTCCTCGCGCTCGGCAGGCGCGAGCAGGGCGAAGTCGGCGTCCGGACGGTCGAGCTGGCCGATCCGCACGTACTTGAACAGCCGCTCCGAGTAGGACTTGGACGCCGAGAGCACCGCGGGCAGGTGCGGCAGCCCCGCGCCCACCACCACGAGCGGTGCCCGCGACTGGGACAGCTCATGGCAGGCGGCGCAGAGGGCCGATACGTCATCGGGACGCAGGTCCTGCATCTCGTCGATGAGGATCGCCACACCGGTGCCGACGTCCGCAGCCAGCTCCGCCACCTCGGTGAAGAGTTCGACGAGGTCGATCTCGATGTCCCCGGAGTCGGCGCGTCCCGCCTTCACGGGAACGTCGATGCCGGGTTGCCATCGGTCGCGCAACTTCGCCCCGTCCGGTGCGGAACGCATGGCGAACGCCTTGAGGACGCCCAGCACCTCGTCCACGCGGTCGGGGGCGCGGTGCTGCAGAGCGAGATCCCGAATCGCCCGGTGCAGCGCGGCCGACAGCGGCCTGCGCAGGTCTGCGTCGGGGCGGGCCTCGATCTTTCCGGCGCCCCACCCGGCACGCACCGCCATCGAACGCAGCTCACCGAGCAGAACGGTCTTCCCGACCCCGCGCAGGCCGGTGAGCACCAGGCTGCGCTCGGGGCGTCCGCGGGACACCCGTTCGAGCACGATCTCGAACGCGTCGACCTCGCGGTCGCGCCCGGCCAGCTCGGGCGGGCGCTGGCCGGCGCCAGGAGCGAACGGGTTGCGCACGGGATCCACGCATCGGACGGTATCCACGAATCTTGCCCGCATCCTAGAAGCGGCTATCGAACCCGATGGCGTGTCGCGGATCGGCTCGTATACAACTCTCTCCACTGAATGCTAGAAAGCGATAGAAAGCCTGATCAAGCTCGTCGAGTGCCCGCGTCAGCCAGACAGAACAGCCCGAACGCGGCGAACCCGACGGCCACCACCACCAGCAACGACGAGCCCGATCCCGTGGCGCTCAGCGTGCGCAGGGCCGCGTCGAGCCCACCGGCCCTCCCGGGGTCGGCGAGCAGCGCGGCACTACCGGCCAGTACACCGATCACGCCCAGGGCGAGCGCGCGTGCCAGGTGACCGACCGCGCCGAGTACCTCGATCGTCTGCCGCGCGACCGGGCCCAGGCGGCGCACGTCGAGGTCACCCATGAAGGACCGCCGGAGCCCCGTGTAGACCATGGCCCCCGCGATCACCATGATCGTGCAGGCGCCCAGCCCCAGCAGCACCCGCCCGGCCGGTAGCCCGAGCACGCCGGCCGC